>JAGLYE010000136.1 GCA_023132505.1 Bacteroidales bacterium
TCAACCCTCAACACTCAACACTCAACCCTCAACCCTCAACCCTTAACACTTAATACCTTATCTTCGCGCCATGATATACCCGGAGAACTTCGAGTCCAAGATCGGCTTTCACAAGATCAGGGAATTGCTGGAAATGCAATGCATCAGTCCACTTGGAAGAAAGCATGTGGAGAAGATATGCTTTGAATCCGGTCATGGAAAGGTACAGGTATTGCTTAAGCAGTCGGAAGAATTCCGGCAGATCCTGTTATCCGGCAAATCTTTTCCCAACTCCGGATATTTTGATCTTTCGGCAGAGCTGAAGCGCATTCAGCTGAAGGGCACATATATTGAGCGTGAAATGCTCTTCGACCTAAAAACTTCCCTGCAAACCATCAACAGCTGCCTGGCTTTTTTTAATGAAGCTGAAGAAGATCTGTATCCGGAGCTGATCATGCTCACCGAAGGTCTGGAACCACAGGATGGATTGATAAGGATAATTGAAGGGATCGTAGACGACAAAGGCGTAATCCGCGATTCGGCTTCCCCGGCATTAAAAGAGATCAGGAATAAGCTGCACCGCAAACAACTTTCTATTGACGGCAGGATCCGTAAGAGCATGCAGGATGCCCGCAAGGACGGGCTTACTCCGGAAAATGCCGAAGTAACGATACGGAATGGCCGCATGGTCATACCGGTGCTGGCTTCCGGTAAACGGCAGCTGAAAGGCTTCATTCATGACGAATCTGCCACCGGTCAAACTGTATTTATCGAGCCTACTGAAGTTTTCGACCTGAACAACGAGATCCGTGAACTGGAAAATGCCGAACGTAGGGAGATCATTAATATCCTGATCGGGTTTACCGATAAACTCAGGCCGCAAAGCGAATCACTGTTCCTGGCCTATGATTTCCTGGGAATGATTGACTTCATACGTGCCAGGGCCAGGCTTGCACTTATGACCAATGGGATAAAACCCCTCTTGAAGCCAATGCCCTTGTTCAACTGGCGCAATGCCCGTCACCCTCTCCTTTACCTCTCACATAAAGAACAAAACAAGCTGGTGGTCCCGATGGACCTTGAACTTAACAAAAAAGACCGCATCCTCGTGATATCCGGGCCCAATGCAGGTGGAAAGTCAGTATGTCTGAAAACCGCCGGCTTGCTGCAGTACATGTTGCAGTGCGGGCTTCTGGTACCCATGGATGAAAATTCTGAAGCCGGGATATTCAAAGACATCTTTCTGGATATTGGCGATGAACAAAGCCTGGAGAATGACCTGAGTACATATAGTTCCCATCTTTTGAACATTAAGGAATTCATAAAACACGGGAATATGAATTCTCTTTTCCTGATAGATGAATTCGGTACAGGAACCGAGCCACATCTTGGAGGAGCCATCGCTGAAGCTGCCCTGCATGCAATGAATGAACGCAAAGCTTTCGGGGTGATTACCACACACTATGCCAATATCAAGTTAATGGCCGACAACGAGAACGGGATCATTAACGGAGCTATGTTATTCGACACAAAAGAGATGACACCCTTGTATATGCTGCGTACAGGCAAGCCCGGAAGTTCCTTTGCCTTTGAGATAGCACGCAAGACAGGTTTCCCGGAGGATGTACTTGCACATGCAGCCGCCATAACAGGTTATTCGCAGATGGATTTCGAAAAACAGCTCCAGGAACTGGAAACTGAAAAAATGCACCTTGAGAAAGAGAAGGAAAAATTCGGTGTGGCTGATAGTTTCCTGGCAGAGACAATTGACAAATATGAAAAACTCATCAGCGAGTTGAACGATAGAAAGTCAGACATTCTTGAAAATGCACGGAAGGAGGCAGGAGATATCCTGTCAGGTGCCAACAGGCTGATCGAGCAAACCATCAAAGGGATCAGGGAAGCAGAGGCGGAAAGGGAAAAGACGAAAGAACTCAGGGGTAAGCTAAAGGATGAATCGGAAAAGATAACGGGGGACGAGGGGCGAGGAAGAACTCAGAAATCAGAAAAACGAAATCTGAAATCAGAAATCAACCAGAAACCAGAAACCAGGAACCAGGAACAACAATATTTGCCGGGTTTGCCTGAAAAAGGGGATTGGGTGGAGATCATACAGTATGGCACCACGGGGGAAGTAATCTCTGTCAAAGGGAAAACTGCGACTGTCTTAAGCGGTGCAGTGAACATCAAGGTATCCTTAAATGGGATTAAAAAGATAAAAGCCGGCAAAAGGCAGGAAGGGGCAATCAAGAAGAGCAAAGCCTATGGCAATATCATGAACGATATCAACCAGAGGGCAGCCAGGTTCAAACCCAGTATTGACCTGAGAGGCAAGCGGGCCATTGAAGCACTTGATGAGCTTAAATCATATCTTGATGATGCAATCCTCCTGAGTGCAAAAGAGGTCACCATCCTGCATGGTAAAGGCGACGGCATACTGCGCAATGTCCTTAGGGAATACCTGCAAACTGTCGAGGATGTTGAACATTTCGGCGATGCACATGTTGAAAGAGGAGGACAGGGCATTACGATAGTGAAGTTAAGATAGCAGATATCAGAAATCTGAATTCAGAAATTTTAACCATTTAGCCATTTAACCATTAAGAAATAACAATGACAGACGAAAAACCAAACGATATTCCTCAAGCATCGGAGAAAAAGAAAACCAAGTTCAATTTCCTGCCTGTGATAGGTGCCATTGTGGGAGCCATTGGCGGATACATATATTATATAGAGGTAGGCTGCACCTCCGGCAGCTGTGCCATCACTTCCAACTCTTACCTTAGCATGCTCTGGGGAGCCGCGATCGGGTACCTTGTGTTTGATATGTTCAAAAAAAGAAAACACAGAAGGAAATCAGAAATCTGATAGCAAATATCTGATATCACGTGCTTCCGGCATGCAACAACAACCTCATCAATCTACTTTGACACTACAAACTTTTGTTGAGCAACAGGGCCGTTTTCATTTTTAAGCACTGCCACATAAATACCGGCCGGATATTCGGAAATATCAACCGATATCTGGCTTTGTCCCTCAGGTATTGGTAATTCATCTACTTTCCTGCCAAACATATCGTAAATGAGTATCGGATTTCGAATATCGGATTTTGAATTTCGAATATTTATTTCTACGCTGGCGGGATTAGGGAAAATATGCAGAATATTACCGTCATTGTTCGTCTTTTCTTCAATATAAACGACCTCTTCACAAGGGATACTATCGTTGAAGTAGAATGCACGTAATTTTTTTAATCTGTCGAGTAACAGGGTAACACTGGAAAGGTTGTCGCCTCCATAATCCCGGGCAAATAAAATTGCAAGTTCAAGTATAATGGTATCCCCTGAATTCATAACAAAGGGACCGATGCTCCCCGCTGAATAGGTAAGATTCTCAGGATCAAGCTGGGCAGTATGCATCGACCAGCCATTTGGATTTGTCGGATCACCAGGAAATTGGAAGTCACAAGTCTGGTTGCCTCCATATCCATAACCGCCATAGGTAATTGGAGACCCATCCTTCCATTTTCCCTGAAGGTTGTTATAATATTCCCATGGATAATTTGGGCCCACTATAGGCCAATTATACCGCCAAAAATATGTTATGAAATGACTCAAAGAATGATTTAATATTGTAACTGCCTGTGCGGGCGGGAAGTATCCATAACCTGGCCAATAGCCAGAGTCTAGATTATCCGAATTGTAGCCATAAAAGGCATCCAGGAGGGTATCACAGCCTGTATAATTATCATAAAGTGAGCCAATGCCCAACCAGGAGAACACTCCAACAAAAACATCATGGTATTGATGAAGGGAACGGTTGATCAGCATATATTCAATAAACATTGTATTTTGAAAAATTGAATCATCAGGACAGTCATAAGCGTAGGCCATGCCGTGGATTTCTATACCAAAAAATAAACTGTCAGCAGAGTGTGCACCATGGTCATCGTTGCTGATAAAATAAATAGCCTGATCTCCTTTTATTATTGGATGATCACCTTCTAAAGGCTCATATAAACCATCCTGATCAAGATCATTAAAGGGAGCAAGATTCCATGCCTGACCAATTGTTGTATCCCCGTTACCGGGCCAGTTTAATAATGCTTCAGGTATTTCATATCCGGGGTCTTGAAAATTAACATTATGGTTTTCAATATCTGATCGGCACAAGGTCCAAACCCGGTCCCATGTCTCTTTATATTGACTATTATCAGGGGATGATATTGGGCCTGAACGGTATTTGTGTTGCGGATAGGGGTAGTTTGGCCGATAAAAAGGAGCAAGGTGTAATTTTTCTGTTTCATCCAATCCGGCTATCCAAAGCTTAAAATCTGCAAATGTATATATATTACTGAATTTAGGACATTCAAAAAAGCTAGAAGGTCCTCCTTGAGAATAATCATAATTCCTGAAATGATGTGCTGTGGCATTAATCCGTGCGCTAATATTATTAATATTCAGCATATCATAACTTTGGGGTATGCCGATCAGGTAAATATGTCCCGGATCAGATAGCAGGCCATTAACTTTGTCTCTTATATAATATGTGAGGGTATCATTCTCTTCCAACCATAATTCATGGATGGAGATAGAGCTATCGTTGATAACAGGATAGCCTGAACACATAGCCAATTCAAGAGGATGCATGTCCTGGGCAAAGTCATTGAGCAGGGGATAAATATTAATATCATACATCAATGGTTCTGAAGAAATATAACAAAACACAGTGTCATCAACGGCAACAGGAGGCTTGTCCTGCCCATATGAGACAGAAATGCAATGAACAAATACTGATAATATAAAGAAGAATCGCTGCAGCAACATTAAATATGAGTATTACTGAATAATTACTTTTCGATAAATTACAGATTCTTCAAAACCCAATTTAAGTATATATAGATCTGCCGGTAAATTCTGACAATTAATAGTGATGGTATTTACTCCTCTTATTAAGCCCTGTGTCCCTTTAATCAAGGTGGATCCTGTAATGCTGATCAATTCAAAATCCATATTTATTGCTTCCAGACTGGAGAGCTCTATATGAAAAAGCTCTTTTGCCGGATTAGGATAAATAAGAATTGAATGATCAATTTCGTCCTTTACATCTTCTGTTCCAAGGATGGTGTTACATGGAATACTATCGGTAAAATAATATGCCCTGAGCTTTTTCAGTCTTTCTTTTAACAAAGTAACACTGGATAGATTGTCACCACCATAATCCCGTGCAAATAAAATGGCAAGCTCAAGCGAGATTGTATCCCCGGGATTCATTACAAAAGGACCGGTACTTCCCACAGAAAAATCTTGACGCTCGGGATTAACACTAGCTGTATACATTGACCAGGCATACGGATTTGTTGGGTCACCAGGAAATTGGAA
>JAGLYE010000137.1 GCA_023132505.1 Bacteroidales bacterium
TTACACAGATTGAATCCGGTGGTGTGATGATAAAGTCAGCTTCGGGCCCGTCGAATATGGTGAGCCACATAGAAGAGGTGTCGTTGCCGCAAGGTATCCTGGCCAGTGAGATCAGCGATAACTGAACGGGTCCCAGTTCTCCCGGCGCCGGTGTATAGATGGGATGCAGTACTGTAGGGTCATCAAAGGTCCCCAGCCCGCCAAACCACCTTAATGAATCGAATGCATTCGCTGTGGGGGGTGAAGCGGCCGAGGCAAAGTTAAAGCTGAAATACTCACATATGCTTTCATCGCTTCCGGCAAATGCAGAAGTAGGTTCCTGCACAATGTGTGATTTTATCACAGTATCGGAACATACCACGAGCCTGATATCAAAGGTGTCGTAGGTACTGTAAAGGTGGAATACATCATGCCCAATATCAGTATTGCCATCTCCAAAATCCCATTCCCAGTCAGTAAATGTGACATCACCGATGCCTTCGAACCATACATTGTCTCCCAGGCAGCTGGGGGTTGGTGTAATGGTAAAGTCAACACTGATATCCATGATCACCCGTTGGTAAATGGTTGTATCCAAACACCCATTATCATCGGTTACTATCAGCATCACGTTATAGATTCCCTCTGCGGCAAAAGTGTTGGTTACGTTTTGTCCGCTGGCAAAATTTCCATCATCAAAATCCCAATACCAGCCAACAATATCCGGAGTCCCTGTGCCATCAAAGAACACCACTTCATCGATGCAGTTGGTATCGTTAGGGCTCATGGTAAAATCTGAGCCAGGCAGATCAAATATAGTAACCGGATAGAATACAGTATCTGTACATGAGTTCTCATTTAAAACATATAGGAACACATCATAATCGCCCGGGGCAACATAAGTATAGTTGACACTTTGTCCGGAAGCCTGGCTTCCATCGCCGAAATCCCAATCCCAGCTAATGATATTGGTTGTGCTGTTGGCATCGAAAGTCATCTCAGTGTTCAGGCATACAGAATCATTTGGTGTAATGATGAAATCGGCATCTGGCAGTATATGGATCTCAAGGGTATAGATCACGGTGTCGACACAGGTGGTATCATTAGTTACAACCAGCATAACATCATAGATGCCCTCCACAGTATAAGCATATGTCACATTTTGGCCGATACCTGTACTTCCATCACCAAAATCCCATTCCCAGTTAATTATAGTGGTTGTACTACTACCAATAAAATCAATAATTTCGTTAACACAGAGTGAGTCGTCAGGTACATAGGTAAAATCAGCTTCCGGTCCGTCGAGGACAGACAATATCATCGTGGAGGTGTCATTGCCACAGGGCGGGATCCCATATGAGATAAGCGATAGCGAAATATCTCCGAGTTCCCCGGCAGCCGGAGTATAAACCGGCAGGAGGATGGTAGGATCATCAAAAGTACCAAGGCCGCCTATCCAGCGGAGGGAGTCGGAACTAATAACAGTAGGAAGGATTGTTGAGTTAATGAATTCATATGGGTAATACTCACAGATGATCTCGTTTGAGCCTGCATCGGCATCGCAGGTTTCCAGAACGGTATGATCATAAGTTGTATCCTGGTTACAAACGGTCAGTGTGACGGTATAAGTCCCGAAATTGGGATATATATGGCTGACGTTTCTGCCTGTATCCTGCGGTGTAGCATCGCCAAAGTCCCATATCCAGTCGGCATATGTTACAATATCTCCCAAACCGTCGAAAGATACCATATCATTTTCACAACTCGGGGAAGGTATATGTGAAAAATAAATCAGCGGATCTGTAATGATACGTGTATAGGTTATAGAATCAACACAACCAAAGTCACTGATAACTAAAAGCGTAATATTATAGGTGCCGGGTGCCGTATAGGCATGCGTAACGATCTGTCCGCTACCAAAGTTCCCATCCCCGAAATCCCAGTTCCAGGTATTAATGGTAATATCTGCACTTCCTGTGAATGTAATATCGACCAGGAAACATGCTGTATCTACAGGCATTGTAGTGAAATCAACCGTAGGGACCGTATCGACGGTCAGGACCATATAACTGGTGTCATCCCCGCAGGGGCCAGCTCCAAAAGCGATCATACCAAGAGTAATGGGTCCGAGATCTAATGGATCAGTATTATATACAGGACGCAGATCATCTGGATTAACGAAAGTACCAAGGCCTCCAAACCATAATACCGAATCGGCACTGATCGTAGCAGGCGGGTTTGTAGAAAGGTTGAAATCCCAGGAGCCTCCCTGGCAGATCGATTCATCTGAACCTGCAAATGCAACGGTAGCCGCTATGACTGTCAGCTGCACAGTATCGGTATCGTAGCAGGTGGCATTCCATACCTGTACGATATATGTTCCGGTGGTATTCGGAGTAATGATCTGGGTTGTTTGGCCGGTATTCCACAGATAGGTTTCAAATCCTGCACCGGCATCAAAGATTGCGGTATTCGAACCGTTCCAGCATATGGTGGTGTCATTTCCAAGGTCGGTGTCAGGGTTTTCTGCCACAAATATGGTTATAGAATCCCTGGCAAAGTTCCCCATGGTGTCCATTACCATGACCCAATATAAGGTCGTATCCGTAGGTGAAACCGGGTCAACAGGATTAAAAACCGTTGGTCCATGGCTCCAGACCACATTCTGATTATTGGAGCAAAATATCTTTACCTCATCAAGCCCCCAGGTATCCCACCCCTCGCCACTTGTAGTGTTTTGATAGAATTGAAACCGGGTTGCTGTAGTCACGGCTGCAGCAGGAATTGGACAGGTGTACTCATGCCACCAAAAAATACTATTCGAGTCCCAGCGTATTTGAGTATGGGGTGTTGGTATGGCGGGCCAATATCCACCCGTACCGGGGGTATATGTTACAAATGGTGGATCGTGTGTATTTGGGCCTTCAGGATAAAAGCCAATACCCGGAAAATCAATCCAGCTGGCTCCGTCATCAATCGAATATGCCAGATGTAAGCCTTCATCCCAGTCATTAGGATCTTCACATGGTGAGCCAATAGGAGGCCAGGATTCCCCCACTGCTCTGCCAAAGCGCATCCAAAAGCGGACCTGACAATTCCCAAGGGTAATATCGAAGGAATCGGTAATAATACCCCGGTAATTAGATGGAGTTGCCCCCACCCACATATAATTCTTTAATGGTCCGGGCCCTGGTCTGTACTCCTGGATGTCGGGGTTAGGATCGAGGCAACTGAAATTTGGGAAAGAAGGATTTGCAGATGCTGAACTCCATCCAACACCCAAACCGTCTTCAAAGCCATTGTTCAGGAACATATCACAGGAACCTTCAGACATGAGATAAACGGAATCCCCCATACAAATGATCGTGTCGGCAGAAGGCCTGTTAATGGTAATGGCACATTCCTGGGCATGGCTCACCATCATCATCGACAAGAAGGAGATGGAGAATATATAGCGGAGTAGTATTTTGGTCATTTTAGGTAGTATTGCTGGTAATGATTCAGTTTAAAATAGCATTCCCTGCTCCCGGGCAGGCAAAAATCAGCTGAGCATGAGATATTGCAATATACTAGTTTTCAGTTTATTATTTATACAAATAAATATTATTAGTCTCGAAAAAGCCATTAAAATTAATAAAAAATTACAGATAAACTAATAATTACAGCTTATTCAGAATGATTTATACAAGCTATCAAAAGACTAAACCGGTAAGTGATAAGTTGCCATGACAGTTGGTTGAATTAGTCCGCCACGGCGGATCTTCGCTTCGCTTCGATTGAATTGGTTGAATTGGTTGAGTTGATGAGCTGGTATCCGGTGCCGGATACCGGGTCTCCATACTTTTTGTACCTTAGTAAGATAAATTTATATTAGCATGAAAAAACTAGTTTATATCCTCGCCATCCTATTTCTTTTCACATCCTGCGACCAGGTGGTCTTTCCCGAACCCCAACCCCGGAAAGTCAAAGAATTGAAAGAAGTTCCGGCGGATTTACAGGGTATATTCCTTGATAAGGAGGGAGATTCACTGTTTGTTTATGAACACTCATTTTCTTATTATTCTGATGAGTTTACCTCCCTTCAAAATATTTATTTATCTGATTCTGCTGTGTTGAAGAAATACCGCGATCGTTATTTTTATAGTTCCCGTATCATGCTTAATCAGGAATATTACTGGCTATGCTATATCCTTCACCCTTTTGATGACGGATCAGGCTTTGACCTGTATGCCATGGACCCTGATGATGTGGTGAAGCTGGCAAAACTTGAGGAAATCACATCTAAAGTTCGGGATATTGAAGAAGAGACAAGTTATTACCTTTTTGCCCCTAAGAAGAAAGATTATAAAAAGATCATCTCCGATACTATATTCTCGAAGATGATCAGTTTTAGGAAAATCTCATCCTTGGATTAAATACGAAACGTATTAGGTACAAAGTACTGAGTATTACAAAATTTTCGATACTCGATACTTGATACTTGATACCCGCTATTCTTCTTATCTCTGCACCGGCTCTGCCAACGGATTATTTTCCCTAACCACAGGTGCTTGCTGTGTTGTTTGCGATTCGGGGATGCCAACCTTAAGGCCCATATCAGCTGACTTGCCAAAGAGTTCGGGGTACAGGTACAGTCCTTTTTCATGTGCAGGCTTGTTTACTTCAACCTCAATACGGTTTTCCTGTGCCCATGCATCATTCCTGACACCGGTTACCTGCCAGCTTACCTTGACATTTGGCTTGTCGGTCATGATGGTAAACCGGTTCCCGGAGATCTCCTCTTTAACGATTGCCTGTGCAAATTCTCCTATCACGGTAAGCTGATAGCGGAAATCAATATTCAGTGTTTCAAAATATGAAGGTAATTCTACAATAGCAAAGCCACTGGCATTTGAAGTAATGTTCCCATTATATACATTCATCATGTCGGGGCTTTCCACGAAGCTGTGTACAAGGTATTTGTTTGCCGGATCCTGAGGATGGTCAATTTTAAAACTTCCACCACTTTTTGAAAGTGTGCCCAAAACATGTACATCCCCATTAAAGTATCCTGCATAGTTATTAACAGCTGCACCTTGATCATCTCCATAAATAGCCATGCTGTATATTGAGCCTGCAGCACCGTATCCTACACCATATACACCATAATTATTATTGGTACCACCACCACCTTCACCAAACACACCTTCATTATACAGGGATGTGGTTGAGTAGGCATGACCTGCAATACCTTGCGAAATTTCGCTTGTATTATTCTCACTCCAGCCCCAAACGGCAGGTGACAATGTTTGCGTTGAACTGTATGTATTACCTATATCACTGCCCAAAGCACCGGCAGACCCAGATTCAACAATCTGCATTTTTACAAGCGG
>JAGLYE010000138.1 GCA_023132505.1 Bacteroidales bacterium
AACAATTATTGGCTATGAAAAAATTAATTGCTTTTCTGACCATTGCAGGGATGCTGGTTTTTACAGTTTCAACAACTTTTGCGCAGGATCCAGTTGAAGGTACTCCTGAACCAGCTGACACAACTGTTGTTGACACAACTGTTGTTGCTCAACTGGAAACACCTGTTCAAACTTTCGAAGATGAACCTGTAAAAGTAAAAGGTTTCCACCAGGTTCTGAAAGAACAATTTATTCAAGGTAATGCCATGTTCATGAGCTTCGTACTGCTTGCCCTGATCTTCGGGCTGGCAATTTGTATCGAAAGGATCATTTACCTGAACCTTTCTACTACCAATACCAAGAAACTCCTGAACAAAGTGGAGAGTGCCGTTGAAACCGGAGGTGTTGAGGCCGCAAAAGATGTTTGCAAAGATACTCGCGGACCGGTTGCCAGCATTTTCTACCAGGGTCTTACCAGGTATGACGATGGTCTTGCTGAAGTTGAAAAATCAATTGTTGCTTACGGAAGTGTTCTCATGGGAAGACTCGAAAGTGGTCTCTCATGGATTTCCCTCTTTATCGCCATTGCCCCGATGCTCGGATTTATGGGTACTGTGATTGGTATGATCTCTGCTTTCGATAACATTGAAGCAGTGGGTGATATCTCTCCTGCTGTTGTTGCCGGTGGTATTAAAATGGCACTGCTTACAACCGTATTTGGTTTGATCGTTGCGATCATTCTCCAGATCTTTTACAACTACATCATCTCAAAAGTTGATAGCCTTGTAAATGCCATGGAAGACAGCACAATTTCATTCATTGATATTCTTGCAAAGAATAAATAAAAGACAATAACCATGACTGTTCTAGCATCAAAAATATTGCGCATATTTCTGGGAGTACTCCTGGCAATATCAGCACTGCTGATGATCCTCTTCTTTGTGAATGTGGTCTCTGTCGACATGGTGATATACTGGGGATACTTCCTCGTGATCTTTACGGCAGTGATTGTCATCCTCTTTCCCATTGCATTTCTTATCATGAATCCCAAAAATTCTATTAAGATATTTATTTCACTGGGAGTTATGGTGGTTATTGCATTCATTGCCTATTCACTGTCGCAGAATAATTTTACTGAACTCCAGCTTGAAGAGCTTGGGACAACAGCTGACACAGTTAAATATGTTGGCGCCGGATTGATTTTTACTTATATACTTGCCAGTTTGGCAGTGCTTTCAATCATCTACGCCAGTATTTCAAGAATCTTTAAATAAGTGTTATTATGGCATCCAAAGAAGTACCTGAAATAAATGCCGGATCAATGGCGGATATAGCCTTCCTGCTATTGATTTTTTTCCTGGTAACCACTACCATGGACGTTGATACAGGGATTACAAGGAAGTTGCCTCCACCTGTTGAAGACGATACCAAGATGGATTATAAGGAAAGAAATATTTTCAAGGTATTGGTCAGTAGTTCCGACGCCTTGATGGTGGAAGGCGAGCGCAGTAATATCAGTACGCTCAAGGAAGACGTCAAGATTTTTATGACCAATCCCACAAACCGGGAAGACCTTCCTGAAAAGGAAATGAGATCTATTGAGAACCTGGGGGATATAGAAATATCGAAAGGGGTTGTATCGTTGAAAAATGACCGGGGTACTTCCTACGAAATGTATATTAAGGTACAGAATGAACTTACCGCTGCATTCAGTGAACTCAGAGATGAGGTCTCGATACGCTTTTATGGGGTCAAGTTCTCTAACCTTATCAATGAAGAACATCGAAAAGCCGTACAACAGGCTGTTCCAATAGCGATCTCAGAAGCTGAACCTGAAAATATAGGAGGAAATTAGTATGGCCCGCTTTAAAAAGAAAAAATCATCAGGCATGCAAAAGATCAACACTTCGGCTTTGCCGGATATTATCTTTATGCTGCTTTTCTTCTTTATGGTAACTACCACTATGCGTGAAGTTACCCTTATCGTTCAAGTGAAACCTCCTGAAGCCACTGAAGTACAGAAACTGGAGAAAAAATCACTGGTAAGCTATATTTATGTTGGCGTACCAATAAAAACCCAGTTCGGGACAGAATCCAGGATACAGCTGAACGATGCTTTTGCTAATACCAGCAATATTGCTGAGTTTATTGCCGCTGAAAAGAATTCACGGGATGAAGCCGACCGTAAATTCCTTACAACTTCCATCAAAGCAGATAAAAGAACGCGTATGGGAGTGATCACCGACATTAAACAGGAACTCAGGAAAGTCGGGGCTTTAAAAATCAACTATTCCTCACGGAAAGTCGCAAAACTGAGCTATTAGATTTTCATATCCATATAATCAGGGAAGCATCATCCAAAGGTGCTTCCTTTTTTTTTGTGCTCATAAAACCTGATCGACAACATCATCACAAGCACAATTACAAGACTTGAAATAATTACCAGGGGCTGATCTACTTCACCAACAGACTCAAAATTATGCTGGATATTTCCTTTGGCATAGAACCAGGCTGCAACAACTGCAATACCATTATTTACAAAATGGACCAGCACCGGCACCCAGATCGAACGGGTCCAGATAAAAAGGTAGCCAAGGATTATTCCCAGGAAAAGCCTTGGCAGGAAACCATAGAATTGCAAGTGCAGTGCGCTGAATAGAAATGCCGAGATCAACACGGCTACATGAGGGTTTTTAGTCCATTCCCTGAACAGGCGCAACAGTACCCCTCTGAATAGGAATTCCTCTCCAATTGCCGAGAGCACAGCAATCATAATGAGATTGATGAGGAGCCCTGCCACCGTTGTGGTTCCAAGAAACATGTATGTTAATTCCTTAGCCTGTTCTTCGCTTCGTTTCATCCATTCTTCAACTCCCGCCAGGCACTCAGGCAAGGATAATATCTCATTAAATCCGGCAAGCCAGTGAATAAAAGGAAGTATGGCAATGATCACAGCTACACCTGTGACAATACTCAGAAATGACGGTGTCAGCTTTATTGCCAGGTACCGGGCAGGGCTTTTACTTGCCAGCAGGGCAAAGATCAGGGATGGAAATACAAATATTCCCAGGGTGTTGATGATCTGGAGATACCTGAGCATGGGCAGAAAGGATGGATCATTCAGGCTTAATCCCTCTTTTATATAGTCCAGCATACCGCCACCATAAAACAAGAAGCCCATCGCAATCCCAATGGTAAGAGTGAAAAGCAGGCTCAGGAAAATGATCAGCAGAAAACTCAGTATCTTGACCGGTGGTGACTGACTGTATAATATGGGTTCTCTGTTGAACATACAACTATGATATAATAAAGGCGTAAAAGTAGTAATTTTGCAACTGCGTCACAAATGCCTGAACGGCTGTTAGATTCAGAATAAATGAAAATTGGTAACATCGTTTTTAATACGTATCCGTTATTTCTGGCCCCTCTGGAAGATATAACAGACCTGCCTTTCCGCCTGATCTGCAAAAAGCAGGGTGCTGATCTGATGTATACTGAATTTATCAGTTCCGAGGGTCTCATCAGGGATGCACGCAAAAGTGTGATCAAGCTTGAACTCGTAGATGAAGAACGGCCCATAGGCATACAAATATTTGGCCATGATACCAATAGTATGATCAGGGCAACAGAGATTGCGGAGCAGGCAAACCCTGACCTGATCGACATAAATTTCGGCTGTCCTGTCAGGAAAGTCACCAACAAAGGGGCCGGAGCTGCTATGTTGCAGGATATCCCGAAAATGATCGAGATCACAAAGGCTGTTGTGCATGCCACCAAACTACCGGTAACGGTAAAAACACGATTGGGATGGGATGAAAAAAGTAAGAACATTGTAGAGGTTGCCGAGCAGTTACAAGATACGGGAATAGCAGCACTCACTATCCACGGCCGGACACGCGCTCAACTATACAAAGGTATAGCTGACTGGACCCTGATTGGAGAAGTGAAAAACAATCCACGCATCAGTATCCCTATTATAGGCAACGGTGATATCAGCAGTCCTGAAATGGCCCTTGAAATGAGAAATAATTATGGTGTTGACGGCCTCATGATCGGAAGAGCTGCTGTGGGATATCCCTGGATATTTAATGAGATCCGGCAATACTTCAAAGATGGGAGCATACTCCCTCCTCCGGATGTTGAGGAAAGGGTTGATGTTTGCAAACAGCACCTGGCCCATTCTGTTGAATACAAAGATGAACGACGGGGTATGTTCGAGATGCGAAAGTATTATGGCAATTACTTTAAGGGGTTTAAGAATTTTAAGCCGTATAAGATGAAGCTGATGCAAACGGAGGATGTTGATAGGGTGATGGAGATTTTGGAAGAGATTGAGGATTATTACAAGATTGAACGATTGAATGATTGAACGAAGTAGTTTTACCCTCCCCGACCCTCCCTGCGAGCAGGGAGGGAGGATATATAATTGAAGATTGTTAAAATCGTTCCCCCTCCTTTCCAGAAGGGTAATAAAAGATTGGCAATTGTCGATTGGCAATGGAAATACTTCCTACATCGGCAATCGTCACATCAACCTTTTATAACAAGTTCCTCATCAAACAAATCCATAATCTCCATCCCTTCCTGCAGGTGGACTCCATGGATACCAAGGCCAGCGGCAACATCCACATTATCTATCAGGTCGTCAATAAATGCGACTTCAGTTGGATTGAACTGCCCTTCTTCCAATACCATCCTGAATATTTCAGGATCAGGCTTTCTTACACCCATGAGGTATGAATACCATGTTTTCGTGAAAAAGGCGTTAATACCGGGATAATCATAGTTATCCCGGAAATAGCGGTCGTAACATTCCCAGTGAATGGCATTGGTATTGCTCAGGAGGTACAGTTTATATCTGGATTTCAGTCTGTTCATGAACATTATTCTTTCCCTGGGGATATCGAGAAGCATGGCATTCCAGGTTTCATCGATTTCTGCATTGGTAATGGGAACATCAACGATACCCCTGATCTCCGCCCGGAATTCGTCAGGGCTAATCCGGCCTGTTTCCAGTTTATGATATATATTATCCTCCAGCAGTCTGATATGCAGTTCATCAACATTGGTTGCCCCTTTTTGCAGCATTCTTTCTTTTACAGCAGCCGGGTTTACATTGATGATGACTTCGCCAAGGTCGAAAATAATGTTTTTGATATTTTTCATGGATCATAAAAATACAATAATTCAGAAATTAATAAACGCAAGAATAAAAGGTTTTTACAAATTGATATATACCATTTTTGTATTTTTATAAATTGTTCTTTTGTATTAAAAATCTACCCTCTAAGAAGGTGGCTTTGGATTGCACCCATTGGGCGCTTGATGGGAGAAAGATTGGAATAATGGAAAAATGGAATA
>JAGLYE010000139.1 GCA_023132505.1 Bacteroidales bacterium
CAAAAGCTCGAAGACCACTATACTGACATGCAGGACCTTGAATTCACCATTCAGGACGGACGTCTATGGCTGCTGCAAACCCGTAATGGCAAACGTACAGGTGCGGCCATGGTGCGCATCGCCATGGAAATGCTCGATGAAGGCATGCTGGATGAAGAAACAGCCTTACTGCGTAATGAGCCCAACAAGCTTGATGAACTCCTGCACCCGGTATTCGACCAGGATGCCATTGAAAAAGCCCTCATAGTGGCCAAAGGACTGCCGGCTTCTCCCGGTGCAGCTACCGGCCAGATCGTATATCATGCCGATGATGCTGAAGAATGGGCAGAAAAAGGCAAAGATGTGATTCTCGTACGCATAGAAACATCACCTGAAGACTTAAAAGGAATGAACACTGCAAAGGGTATCCTCACCGCTCGCGGAGGGATGACCTCACATGCTGCCGTTGTGGCACGTGGCATGGGCAAATGCTGTGTTTCCGGCGCAGGCTCTGTGAAGATCGATTATAAGACCCGTACCATGGAAGCTGACGGCAAAACCTATCATGAAGGCGACTGGATCTCATTGAACGGAAGCACCGGCGAAGTGTATGACGGCAAGATCGCTACCATTGACCCTGAACTCAGTGGCGACTTTGGCAAACTGATGGACCTGGCCGACAAATATGCGACAATGCTCGTCCGCACCAATGCCGACACACCTCACGACAGCAAGGTGGCCAGGAACTTTGGAGCTCAGGGCATCGGCCTCTGCCGTACCGAGCATATGTTCTTCGAAGGCGACCGCATCAAGGCCATGCGTGAGATGATCCTTGCTTCAGACGAAGAAGGAAGAAGGAAGGGCCTTGATAAGCTTCTTCCTATCCAGCGTGAAGACTTTGAAGGTATTTTCGAAGCCATGCAAGACCTTCCGGTCACCGTACGCCTGCTTGATCCTCCCCTGCACAAGTTTGTTCCTCATGAAGAAGAGAATCAGAAAGAGATGGCAGAAGAAATGGGCATCAGCGTGGAAGAAATAAAAGCCAAGGTGGAAGACCTCTCTGAGGTCAACCCCATGCTGGGCCATCGTGGCTGTCGTCTCGGGAACACCTATCCTGAAATCTCCGAGATGCAGGCCAGGGCAATTATAGAAGCGGTCCTAAACCTGAAAGCAAAAGGCATCAAGACATATCCTGAGATCATGATCCCGCTCACCGGGACACTGAAGGAAATGAAGATGCAGGAAGATCTTGTACGAAACACTGTTGAGAAGGTATTTGAAGAGTGTGGTGAACGTATGGATTACCTGGTGGGAACTATGATCGAAGTACCCAGGGCTGCCCTTACCGCTGATAAGATAGCTGAATCAGCTGAATTCTTCAGCTTCGGAACAAACGATCTCACCCAGATGACCTTTGGTTATTCAAGGGATGATGCCGGCAAATTCCTGCCTGTTTACCTTGAAAAGGGAATCTTGAAATATGATCCGTTCCAGGTTCTTGACCAGGAAGGCGTTGGGCTATTGATGGAGATGGCTGTTGAAAAAGGCCGTAAGACCCGACCCAATATCAAGATCGGCATCTGTGGTGAACATGGTGGTGAGCCATCTTCTGTTGAATTCTGCAATACATTAGGATTCAACTACGTTAGCTGTTCTCCTTTTCGCATACCAATTGCAAGGCTGGCGGCTGCTCAGGCAGTGATCAAGCAAAAGTAGGCGTTGGGCATTTAACATTTAACCATGTAACCATGTAACCATGTAGCCATGTAGCCATGTAACCATGTAACCATGTAACCATGTGACCATGTAATCATGTAACCATGTAACCATATAATCAAACAACCATATAGATAGATTTTTCACAATGAGGCATTTTTCTTATATTTGTTAGATTCTCAATAAACACTTTAATTATTCTTCATCATGGCATCAGATATTAATAAGATCAAAGCAGAATTGGCCTCCTGTGGCATTCCTGACGTGGAAGAAATCTATCACAATCTTTCTTACGACGAAATTTTTGAACATGAAACCAACCCGGAGTTGGAAGGTTTTAATCGTGGGTTTGTCACCGATACAGGAGCAGTAGCCGTTGATACGGGCATTTTTACCGGGCGTTCTCCTAAGGATAAGCATATTGTGGATGAAGAAACTTCACGAAATAATATCTGGTGGAAAAACCCTGAACGGAAGGCATCCGACAACAAAGCGCTTAGCGAAGAAAACTGGAAAAAGATTTATGCCATCGGCGCAAAACAACTTACTGGCAAGAAACTTTATGTACAGGATGGCTATGCAGGCGCCAATGAAGATACAAGATTGCGCATCCGCATCGTGACTGAGGTAGTCTGGATGGCCCATTTTGTTAAAAATATGTTTATCAGGCCCACTGAAGAAGAACTTAAAAGCTTCGAACCCGACTTCGTGATGCTAAATGCCTGTAAAACAAATGATCCCGACTGGAAAGAACATGGCTTGCACAGTGAAGTTTTTGCATTGTTCAACCTGAAAGAGAAAAGGGCTGTTGTGGGTGGTTCATGGTATGGCGGAGAGATCAAGAAAGGTTTCTTCTCCATGATGAACTATTACCTTCCGCTTCGCGGGATAGCTGCCATGCACTGTTCGGCCAATATGGGAAAAGAAGGGGATACAGCCATATTCTTCGGACTTTCCGGGACAGGTAAGACCACGCTTTCTGCCGATCCCAAACGTGCCCTGATCGGTGATGATGAACATGGATGGGACGATGACGGCGTATTCAACTTCGAGGGCGGATGTTATGCCAAATGCATCCACTTACGTGAAGAAAACGAGCCTGACATCTACCGGGCGATCAGAAGGGATGCCCTGCTTGAAAATGTGGTCTACGATGCGAATGGCAAGATTGATTTCGATGACAATAGCAAAACAGAGAATACCAGGGTCAGCTACCCGATATATCATATTGATAATATCGTTAAGCCTGTCTCCAGGGGAGGACACCCCAAAAAAGTGATCTTCCTCACTGCAGATGCATTCGGTGTTTTGCCTCCCGTTGCCAAGCTTACTCCTGACCAGGCCAAGTATCATTTTTTGAGTGGTTATACTGCAAAAGTTGCCGGCACCGAGCGTGGTATTAAAGAACCTGTACCCTCATTCTCCGCAGCCTTTGGTGCAGCTTTTCTTTTATTGCATCCCACCAGATATGCTGAGGAGATGATCAAGAAAATGGATCAGCATGGCTCAGTAGCGTACCTGGTAAATACAGGTTGGGTTGGTGGACCTTACGGCATTGGTGAAAGGATGGATCTTCCCTCCACCCGAAAGATCATTGATAATATATTAGATGGCACCCTCGACAATGTCGAGTATGAGCAACTCCCCTACTTTGGCCTTTGGATCCCAAAAGAGATTCCCGGATGCAGAAAAGACATTTGCAATCCAAGGAATGCCTGGAACAACCCCGATGACTGGGACAAGGCAGCCAAAATACTGGCTCAAAAATTTATCGATAATTTCGTTTCCTTCACGGATAATGAGGAAGGAAAACGGCTGGTTGAAGCCGGACCGAAACTATAAAAAAAGGCCTCTTATGAGGCCTTTTTTATTGTCGGTTGTCGGTTGTCGATTGTCGATATATGATATCGATATCCGATATTCGATATTCGTTACTGATTCAGCATGACTGGCATCACCAGCATCAATACGTCCTCTGCTTCATTTTCTTTGGTTACCGGGTGCAGGATGCCTGCCCTGTTGGGTGCCGACATCTCGATAATGATCTCTTCTGATTCTATATTGTTCAGCATTTCCTGCAGAAAGCGGGAGTTGAACCCGATCTCCATGTCATCGCCTTCATAGCTGCATGTAAGGCGCTCCCTGGCTTCATTTGAAAAGTCGATATCTTCGGCTGACAGCAGCAATTCCTTTCCGGAGAGTTTGAACCTTACCTGATGCGTTGACTGGTTGGCAAAGATGGCCACCCTGCGGATAGAATTCAGCAAAGATACCCGGTCAATGGTCAGCTTATGTGGATTGTCAGTTGGAATGACTGCCTCATAGTTCGGATATTTTCCATCAATGAGCCGGCAGGTCATTTTTACATTTTCAAAGTTGAACTCCGCATTGGTTTGATTATAATCAATGCTTATGGCACCCTCAGAAGCAGATAAAATGTTTTTTAACTGATTGAGGGGTTTTTTAGGCATGATGAAAGAAGCTGATTCACTGGCACTGAAATCAGTTCTCCTGTACCTTACCAGTTTGTGGGCATCTGTTGCCACCCATGTAATATCATCAGGTGTGAGTTCGAGAAATACGCCTGACATAACAGGCCTGAGCTCATCATTCCCTGTGGCAAATAAGGTTTTGTTGATCGCATTTACCATTAATTCCGACTCAATGGAAACAGATACCGTATCCTCTAATTCAGGTGCTTGCGGAAATTCGTCACTTTTATGGCCACTGAGCTTATATTTACCATCCCCGGCAGATATTTCCACGCCAAGGGTATCCTTGTTAATGGTAAACTGTACCGGTATGTCCGAGAAAGTTTTTAGGGTATCAATAAGGATCTTTGCCGGGATGGTGACAGCCCCGGGATCCTCTGCTTTATCTAAAGGAATACTTACCGTCATGGTAGTCTCCAGGTCAGATGCAGTAATCATCAAAGCATCCTCCTTCAGTTCAAAGAGGAAATCATCAAGGATGGGCAAGGTGTTGCTGGTATTCAACACACCACTCAGAGCAGTCAGATTCTTTGACAATAAGGAACTTGAAACGATGAATCTCATATGCAATGTTTTTCAATTAGGATTTATTCTTATTTCACTATGTAAAAATATTAAAAATTTTTACAAGATGTGCAATTTACGTAAAATAATGGAATGTATTATTTCCTGCTTTTGTATAAAAAGCGCGACTCAGTACCCGATATGAGGCGCCCGATATTTTTTATATGAGTGAGTGGCACGAATACAGCAACCGCTGTTGACATTATCACCAGCGGGATTTCAGTATTATTGCATAAAAAGTACGATATGAATGGAAATGAAATACAAGCCAGAATGGAAGAAAGTGACACATAACCGCTTAATGGGAAGACGATGAGAAAAACACCAAAAGCTGCCGGTCCGCTGACAGGATACAGGGCTATACCAATACCAAGGAGTGTAGCCACCCCCTTTCCGCCTTTAAAGCCGGCAAAAACAGGGCGTATATGCCCAATTACAACAAATATTGCAAGGCTAATAGCTACATAAATATGAAACTCCTTCGGTATACTACCGGCTGGGAGCATCTGTGCAAGGTTAACAGCCAGCCAGCCTTTCAGGACATCCAGCAGGAAAACAGGTATTCCTGCTTTCCA
>JAGLYE010000014.1 GCA_023132505.1 Bacteroidales bacterium
ACATCAGTGACTTTAGCTCCCCTGGCACGCATGGCTGTAAAAGCTTCATGCCCGGGGGTATCGAGGAATGTGATCTTTTTCCCATCATCAAGTATAACTTCATAAGCCCCGATATGCTGTGTGATACCACCCGCTTCACCGGCCACGACATTGGTTTTTCGAATATGGTCGAGCAACTTAGTCTTTCCATGGTCAACATGTCCCATTACCGTTACAATAGGTGAACGTGGTGTCAACAGGGAATCATCTTCCTGGATTATGTCGACACTGTCAATTGCTGCCAGAACCTCAACACTTACGAATTCGACTTCAAACCCAAATTCTTCAGCAACAAGATTCAATGTCTCTGCGTCTAGGCGCTGATTGATGGAAACAAACAAACCTAAGGTCATACAGGCTGAAATAACCTCTGTGGCATTAACATTCATCATGCTGGCCAGCTCATTTACAGTCACAAATTCTGTGAGTTTCAGGATTTGCTTATCAGCTTCTGCCTTCATTTGTTCCTCTTCTATGTGCTGGCTGACAGCAGCTCGTTTGAGGCGGCGGTGCTTGGCACCTTTTGATTTTCCTGATGGAGCAAGCCTGGCAAGAGTTTCCTTAATCTGCTTTTGGATATCCTCTTCGCTTAGTTCTGGCTTCAAAAATTCTTTTTTACGCCGGCCTTTTCCCTTGCCTCTGTCATCCGCCTTTTTGGCACCTGCATCAACAACATGCTTGGGCGTGAAAATCCTTTTCCTCTTTTTCTTTTGAGATACCTTTTCGTCTTTGGATGAGGCAACAGGCTTTTTCTCGAATTCCTTCAGGTCTATCTTGTCGAGTATTTTGGGACCGGCTAACTTATTAACTTTCGTTTTAATGAAGTTTTCATCCGGGATAGCTTTCTCTTTCTTTTCCGGAACAGCTTCTTCAACCTTAACATCCTTTTCTTTTTTTACCGTTTCTTTGGGTTCTTCCTTTTCAATGGCTTCGGTAATGTCTTTTTTAACTTCCTTTTCTTTGGCAGGGGCAGCCGCTTTCTTTTTCTTAGATGCTGTTTCCTTTGCCTTTTCTTCTTTGGTCTTTTTTGCAGGACGGGTTTTCTGGTTTATAGAATCAAGGTCAATCTTGTCTAACACCTTAAGGGAAGAATCTTCTTTTGCCTTTTCATCATCCTCTTTCTTACCTGCTTTTTCTTCCTTTACCTTCTTATCTTCTTCAACTTCTTTCGTTTTCGGGACTTCCTTAACCTTTTCAACAGCTTTTGCTTCCGGCTTCTTGTGCTCACTATCGATGATAGAGGTTTCGTGAATTATGATATCTTCCTCGATATCTGTGTCGGCATCACTCGCTTTCCGATCAATATCATCTAAGCTGATGGTAGTATGCTGGCTGGTGTCAATTTCCATCTTCTTGGATTCCTCCTTAACAGCTTTTTCTGTTTGGAATTCCTGGATCAGCATATCATAAGCTTCAAGGCTGAGCTTGCTTGTTGGCTTTACATCGATTTCTATTCCCTTTTTGGAAAGAAATTCCACAATGGTATGAAGCCCAACATTAAACTCTTTGGCAGCTTTACTCAATCTAATGGCTTTGCTTACTTCCGTCATACTATATATTCAAATATTTTAATCTTTCTGTCTTACAGATTAATAATGCGATAAAAATAACATTTTTATTCAAATTCTGCTTTAAGGATGCGTATTACCTCCTTGATGGTTTCTTCTTCGAGGTCCGTTCTCTTTACCAGTTCCTTAGGTTCAATTTCAAGAACACTTTTGGCTGTATCGCAGCCGATCCCTTTCAGCTCTTCAATGATCCATTCATCAATTTCATCAGAAAATTCTGTCAGATCAACATCTTCACTGTCGGTATCAGTATCACGGTAAACGTCGATCTCATAGCCTGTAAGTTTTCCTGCAAGCCTGATATTGTAGCCTCCCTTACCAATTGCCAGTGACACCTGGTCGGGTTTCATATATACTTCGGCGCGTTTGGATTCTTCAATGATGGTGATGGAGGAAATCTTTGCCGGACTGAGCGCTCTGGTAATGTATAATGTAGCATTGGCAGTGAAGTTGATCACGTCAATGTTCTCATTTTTCAATTCCCTGACTATACCATGAATCCTTGATCCTTTCATCCCAACGCAGGCGCCTACCGGATCGATGCGGTCATCATAGGATTCAACAGCAATTTTAGCCCTTTCGCCTGGCACCCGGACAATGTTTTTGATCGTGATAAGACCATCATAAACTTCTGGAACTTCCGATTCGAATAACCTTTCCAGGAATATTGGAGAGGTTCTTGACAGGATGATAGCAGGGCTGCTGTTTTTCATCTCTACGCGCGACACAACCGCCCTTATAGTATCTCCTTTCCTGTAAAAATCAGAAGGTATCTGCTCAGATTTGGGCAGTGTGAGCTCGATATATTCATCATCCAATACCAGTATCTCCTTTTTCCAGACCTGGTAAATCTCACCGGTGATGATTTCCCCTATTTTTTCCCTATACTTCTGGTAAATGGTGTCTTTTTCGTATTCCTGGATCTTGGCAATAAGGTTCTGTCGGATAGAAAGTATTTCCCTTCGGCCAAAATCTTTCAATTTTAACTCTTCTGAAACTTCTTCACCAACCTCAAAGTCAGGTTCGATCTTTATTGCATCTGATAAAGCGATCTGCAAGTTTTCATCCTCCAGCTCTGCATCATCTACAATTTCCCTGTTTCTCCAAATCTCAAGGTCCCCTTTGTCAATATTAACAATGATGTCAAAGTTTTCATCAGTACCGAACTTTCTCTCCAGCATATGCCGGAAAACGTCCTCAATGATCACCATGAGCATCTCCCTGTCAATATTCTTGAATTCTTTAAATTCCGCAAAGGTTTCAACCAGATTGATATTATCCATTGTTCGTAAGTTTTTCCGGTAAATTATCCAATATGGATAGCCGGCTTTGTTTCTTTAATTTCATTGAGGGAAAGCTGTTGCTCAGGACCTTCCTCAAACTTTTTGCTCTTCCCTTTCTGAGTAAGTTTTTTAATTATAATATGGTCATCCTTTATTTTAGTTAGGATGGCAATAATTCTTTTTTCGTTAATTAATTGTATGTCTATTCTTCTGTTAATATACTTATGATATTGACGCAACATGCTAAATGGCTGATCGAGGCCCGCTGAAGATACCATCAGTTCAAAATTCTCTTCATCCCTGTCATACGTTCCCTCAATAGCACGACTCAGCTTTATGCAGTCATCCACGCTTACATCCTCATCATTATCAATAAAGACCATAATCTGGTTTCCAGGCTTGACAAGAACGGATACAAGGAAATTTCCAGTTCCTTCAAGTTCCTTTTCAACCAGCTTCCGTATGTTCTTTTCTGTTATCATCAGGTTACAATAAAAGAGGGGACTTTTGTCCCCTCAAAATTCCTTCCGCCCTGTGTTGTCCGACCAGGGCTCGAACCTGGACTCTTCTGAACCAAAATCAGACGTGTTGCCAGTTACACCATCGGACAATTTATTCGCCGAAGTGCCGCTTTAACGGTACGAAGGCGTATTATCAAGCCTTTCCCCCACCTTCGCCAAGGCTACGGCGGTTAAAAGGACTGCAAAATTACAAAAAATATTATATGGAAAAAACTTTTGACTTAAAATTGTTTAAAAAGCAGGAGCTATCAAGATATACGGTATCTGCCTAATTGTTAAAAATATATAATTTAATATAGCCTGTAGATGCTTTGATTCAAAATTCATATTTTCGCTGTGTCATTCTATAGCTTAAATAAACCATTCCATGGAAAACTATATCAAACTCAACCGCCTGCTTGCCTGGCTCGTCTTTTTAATTGCAACGCTGGTTTATTTCCTTACGCTTGAGCCTACGGCCAGCTGGTGGGATTGTGGTGAATATATCGCTACCGCATATAAACTGCAGGTTGGCCACCCCCCCGGAGCACCGCTTTTCCAGTTGCTCGGACGTTTTTTCTCCCTCTTTGCCTTCGGCGATACGGCCAATGTTGCCATGATGGTTAATGTGATGTCTGCACTTAGCAGTAGTTTTACCATCTTGTTCCTGTTCTGGACCATTACCATGCTGGGCCGGAAACTGGTACCCCAAGACAAGGAATTGTCAAAAGCAAATATGTATGCCATCCTGGGAAGCGGCCTGGTTGGATCTCTGGCCTTCGCATTCTCAGATTCATTCTGGTTTTCTGCAGGTGAAGGCGAGGTTTATGCTATGTCATCTTTCTTCACGGCCATTACATTCTGGGCCATATTGCGTTGGGAGCGCGTGGCTGATGAAAAACATGCCGATCGCTGGATAATATTAATCGCCTTCTTGGTCGGACTCTCAATCGGCGTACACATGCTCAACCTCCTCGCCATTCCTGCCATCGCTTTTGTATATTATTTCAAGAAATATAAAGCAAGCACCAAAGGTGCAATAATCACCTTTGTGGTTTCGATGATTCTGCTCAGTATCATCATGTTTGCGATCATCCCGGGCATTGTCAGCCTTTCAACTGAATTTGAGCTGTTCTTTATTAATACCATCGGACTGCCTTTTAACTCCGGAACGATTATATATTTTGGGGTGTTGATTGGCCTGATCATTGGTGTGTATTTCATGACCGTCACATATAAAAAAGCTCTTCTGAACACCGCTGTTTTAAGCTTTGTTTTTATCCTGATTGGGTATTCTTCCTTCTTTTTGCTCATCATCAGGTCGAATGAGAACACACCAATTAATGAGAACAGTCCGGAAGATGCCATCTCCCTGCTTTCTTATTTGAACAGGGAACAATATGGAAGCTGGCCTAAAATGTACGGTCAGTATTATACTGCCCCGGTTGCCAAAGATAATAATGGCCAGAGCATATATAAAGATGGGAATCCACAATATATCCGCGATAAAAAAGCCGGTAAATATGTAATTACAGACCATCGAGCGGGGACTATTCCGGTTTATGATAAACGCTTCACAACCATCTTTCCCAGGATGTGGAGTGCACAGAAACCTGAGCATAAGCGTATGTATAATCAGTATGCCACCAATGCAAGAACCATACAGGTGAACGGTGAGAGCCGAAAAAGACCGTCTTTTGGCGATAACCTCGGATTCTTCTTCGACTACCAAATAGGGCATATGTATTTACGTTATTTCATGTGGAACTTTGTAGGGAGGCAGAACGATATTGAAGCACAGCCCGGCCCTAAAAATGGTAATTGGCTGAGTGGTGTTGGGTTTATCGATGATATCAGGCTTGGCAGTCAGGATAAGCTGCCGGAAAGTATGCAAAATCCTGCCCATAACAAGTTTTATTTCCTTCCGCTTATACTCGGATTGATAGGCTTGTTTTTTCATTTAAATACCAGCAAAAGGGATACACTGGTCGTTGCACTCCTGTTTTTTATGACAGGTATAGCAATTGTACTGTATCTGAACCAGTATCCATACCAGCCCAGGGAACGGGACTATGCTTATACAGGATCTTATTATGCCTTTGCAATATGGATTGGATTAGGGGTGATGGGCATCTATTCCGGGTTGAAGAAGTATATGGGTGACAATAAAATGATCCCGGCAGGCATCACCTTTGCTGCCTTGCTGCTTGTCCCGGGCATCATGGCCCAACAGGGCTGGGACGACCATAACCGTTCAGGAAGATACGCAGCCCGCGATTTTGGGATGAACTACCTGGCCGGCTGTGATCCGAATGCTATATTGATCACTAATGGCGATAACGATACTTTCCCGTTATGGTACGTGCAGGAAGTAGAAGGTTTTCGAACCGATGTAAGGGTGGTGAACTACATGCTCTCATCAGGCTACTGGTACGTCCATCAACTGGGAAAGAAGGTATATGATTCCGAACCCCTTAAGTTTACACTTAGCCCTGATCAGTATGAAAAGGGAAAGAATCAGTATATCATGTATGTCGATCGGGGAGTCAAGCACCATGTGGAGGTGAAGGAACTGATAGATTTCATTGCGAATGAGGATGACCGAACAAAACTTCCCCTGATAACCGGGGAAAGGGTCAATTACATGCCCGTGAAAAAGCTCCGCCTAACAGTTGATTCAGCCAAATGTGTCGAAAATGGGATCGTACCGCCGGAAATGGCACATCTCATCGTACCTTATATCGAATGGGAGGTCAGGCAAAAGGCACTCTATAAGAATGACCTGATGTTGCTCGATTTCCTTGCCAATAATAATTGGGAACGACCAATGTATTTTGCCAATCCGAATTCACTGGAGAAACTGCTCGATATTGATGAATATTGTCACTTAGAAGGTTCGGTATACAAATTCATGCCTGTAAAAGCAAAGGACTATATCCCCGGCTTGGGGGGCGTTCATGCCGACAGGTCTTATGATGTTTATATGAATGACTTTAGTTGGGGTAACCTGAATGATCCTTCTGTAACTGTCGATAGGGAAAGTTACCGCCATGCACGCATCCTGAAACAAAATTTCCTGAGGGTGGCACAGGCGCTGTTGAATGAAGGAAAACCTGACAAAGCTGTAGCAGTGCTTGATTCATGCCTGTACTATTTCCCGTATGATAAAATCCACTACGACATCATCATGATGCCATATATCGAGATCTATTATAATGCCGGCAGGACTGAAACTGCCAATGAGGAGGTGAAAATAATGATGGATGTGTGTGACCAGGAACTCGCCTATTTTCTGAGGCTCGATTTCGAGTTTGCAGATAAATATTATAGCAAGGAAATACAGCAGGATATTGCAATTTTGCAACGCATGGCTGAGGTTACCAGGGATAATGGACAGGATGAACTGGCAGATAAGGTCGAAAATATCCTGTTGAAACACATGAAAGTGTTACAATAGGGATCACTTATCTGCTTGACCCTTTATATCAGACAGCTTTTGTTTTTTGCGGATCGTTTTTTTGCGATAGATATACAGCAGCGTGCCAACACCCAGCAAGACAAAAGGTATGCTTAGAAGTTGCCCCATGTTCAGGGCCATTCCAACTTCAAAATCCACCTGCGGTTCTTTAAGGAATTCAATGAAAAAGCGGAAGGTAAATACAAGGATCATGAACATAGCGGACAGGAAGCCCGGCCTGGGCCTGCCGTTTCTTTTCAGGTAAACCAGCCATAGAAATATAAAGATCCCGAGATAGGCAAGTGCTTCATAGATCTGTGTCGGGTGTTTTGCCACCAGGCTCGGATCAGTATTCACGAATTTAAATCCCCAGGGCAAAGAGGTTTTAACGCCAAAGATTTCGGAATTCATCAGATTGCCTGTGCGAATAAAAGCAGCTGCAAGTGCCACCACAATGGAAATGCGGTCGAAGATCCAAATAAATGGTTTATGATTTCTTTTTGAAAAGATCAACAGGGCTATGATGATTGCAATGGCAGCCCCATGGCTGGCCAGGCCCCCTTTCCAAACCATCAGGATCTCAATGGGATTTTTAAAATAATAAACTGGCTGGTAAAACAAAACATGCCCCAGCCTTGCACCAATGATGGTGGCAATGATCATATAGGTTGCCAGCTGATCAAGAACTTTTACCGGAATGCGTTCTTTCCTGAATACCTTTAACATGATGATGTAGCCGACAACAAAGCCCATAGCAAAAAGCAGGCCATACCAGCGGGGTGCAATGGTGCCAATCCCCGGTATTGTAAGTTCAAAGATTTCAGGTGTAGGATTCCAGACAATAAAGTTGAGGATCATAATGGATACTTTTTTGCAAATATATTAGAAAACACAACGGGATTTACAAGCTGGAAAGAAGCTTGTCTATTCTTTCATGTAAAATGTCACTCTGATGCCGGATCTTTAAACCCGGGTAATTCCTTGATGCCTGCACAATATTTGAAATATTGAGTTTTGCCTGTGAAACCGAATAATAATGATGTTTTTGTTGATGATAAGCAGCAAGGTATTCTTGTTCAGTTTGTCCCGGAGTAGGTACAAGAACAGCCGGACAGCCAAGCAAGGAAAGATCCATTATGCCGGAATAGCCGGGCCGGCATATAATCAGGTCCGATGAAAGCATCGCTTCCTGCATTGCATCGGTATGCATATGGGCATGGATTTCAATATTCCCTGAAATCTCCGGTTTCATCCGTATTTCCGGCTTACCCAGCAAAACCAGAGCCCTGTATGGACTTTTCTTCAGCTGCTTAAGGACTATTTCCTCAAAAATGCTGCGCTGTGGTTCGGGCCCGCTAATGATGGCCATAAGATCATATTTTTTTTCAGGGGAAGGGCCGGCAGGCAGGTTAAAACGTGACTGTGGGCCAATATAATAGGAGGGAACAGGGCATTTGCTATTATGCGCCAGCTCTCCGGAAAGCCCACCATCTTCCAGAATATCAGGGATCCAGCATTCATCATACTGCCTGATATACTTACGATGCATCTTGTTGAGGATACCTTCAATAAATGACAACCCTGCTGGAGCTTTAACTCTTACCTGGTGGGTAATGTATATACAAACTACCTTACTGGACCACATTCCAAACCTGTTATCGGAGATCACTGCTTCGATCCGGTATTTGTCAATCAGGGAATCCAATACCCTGTGTTCCCTGTTTATCGATCTCTGGATAGCCGGTAGTTGTCTGAGCATCTGCATGAGCATACCACCCTTGCGAGGATAACGGATGCCATATTCAGGGATATGAACATGCTCTAGAGAAGGGAATTCAGCCTGAAGAAATGAAGCTGCCCTGCCACTGCTTGCAATGATCACATTCACATCCTTTTTCTGTAATGAATTGATTATGGGTACACAGCGTGTCGCATGTCCAATACCCCAGTCAAGCGGAGCAAGCAATATGTTCTTGCGCTTGTTCATATTACTTGAAATATTTTTTCAAGCCTGGATGTGACATTTTTTGAAAATGGATATTAATAGTATAGACGGTTCTCATAAAAGGGACCTAATACAAAGATATAAATATTAAGCGTCTATAAGATGGTTGAAAATGATGATACACTGCTATACCGGATTGGAGTTACCATGATCCCGGGTATCGGGAATATGAATGCAAAAAAGCTGATTGCCTGGTGTGGTGACCCTGCCACAATATTCAGGGAACCTCGAAGCCAACTAATGAAGATCCCCGGCATGGCCAGGATCCTTAATGGAAATGTTAACCTGCAGAAACTGCTCTTGAGGGCAGAACAGGAAGCGGCATTTATCCGTAACAGCGGGATCAGGGTTTTGTACTACTACGACGATGATTACCCGCTGAAGCTGAAACAATGCGCCGACAGTCCATTGGTGTTATATTATAAAGGTGTTGAGGGGCTGATGGATAAAAAGATCCTTGCTGTTGTCGGAACCAGGAATGCGACATCCTACGGAAAACGTTCCTGTCAGGACATCATCAAAAGCTTTGGCGGAGACGATATCGTAATCGTTAGCGGGATGGCTTATGGTATCGACAGTTGCGCACATCGCAAGGCATTATCAACCGGATTAAATACCATAGGAGTTATGGCACACGGCCTCGACAGGATATACCCGAGTGAAAACAGGAATATGGCTGCACGTATGCTGGATCAGGGTGGGTTGGTCACGGAGTTTATGAGTAAATCAAAACCTGACAGGGAAAACTTCCCTAAAAGGAACCGCATTATCGCCGGCCTGGCCGATGCGGTGCTTGTTGTTGAATCGGCCGGCAAGGGTGGGGCCATGATAACTGCGAATATCGCTAATTCATACAACAGGGATGTTTTTGCTGTGCCCGGCAGGTTGCACGATGTGTATTCAGATGGCTGCCACCTGCTTATACGCAGGAATATCGCGGCACTGGTAAGATCTGCCGACGACATAAGGTACTCCATGGGCTGGGAAGGCAATGAGAAAAAACAAAAGAATAAAATGGATTTGCTCAGCAAATTTGAAGATGATGAAAAAGTAATCCTTAACATCATCATGGAGAAAGAACGTGCTCCCATTGATGATATCGTAATTATTTCCGGACTTGGAGCATCAAAGGCTGCTTCCATCCTTTTGAAACTCGAATTTGGAGGGGTTATCACAGGCTTACCGGGCAAGCTGTATGAAATCAGAAAATGATCTTGATGAATAATGTACCTTTGTAAAAGGAAGATTAACATTTTAGGTTATGACAAACAGGTTCAAATAAGGGTTTAATATTTGGAAGGCATTGTAATTAAATCAACCGGAAGCTGGTACAGCGTGTTAAGGCCTGACGGCACCTTTACAGAATGCAAGTTAAAGGGAAAGTTCAAGGTGCAGGGGATAAAAACCACCAACCCGCTGGCTGTAGGCGATCATGTGGTGTTTCGTGTGCTCAGAGAGGAAGGTGCCGGCCTGATCACACAAATACTGCCGCGTAAAAACTATGTAATCCGCAAAGCGACCAAGCTTTCAAAAGAATCACAAATACTGGCTGCCAACCTCGATCAGGCAATTATTATTGTAACACTTGCTGAGCCACGTACTTCTACAGGATTCATTGACCGTTTCCTGATCACAGCCGAAGCCTATCACATCCCTGCATTCATTATATTTAATAAGATCGACCTGTATGATGAAAACAAAATGAACCAATTATCGGTACTGAAAGATGTTTATGAAGTTGCCGGCTATCCTTGCTTCTGTGTTTCGGCCCTTACCGGCGAAAACACCGGGGATGTTATGAAGCTGCTGAAAGACAAGGTGTCATTGTTAGCCGGGCACTCCGGGGTGGGGAAATCCGCATTGATCAACACTTTAGAACCGGGTCTCGACCTGAAAACAAAACCCATATCCAAGGCGCACAGGAAAGGCGTGCATACAACCACCTTTGCCATGATGTTCAGGCTTTCATTTGGCGGGTTTATTATCGACACTCCAGGGATCAAGGAATTTGGATTATATGAGCTGGACAGGAATACACTGGCCGAAAGGTACCCCGAAATGCGTGCACTGATGCATGCTTGTAAATACACCAACTGCACACATCTTCACGAACCCGGATGTGCTGTGAAGGTAGCCGTGAAAAATGGAGAGATCAGCAAAGTAAGATATGAAGGCTATCTAAGCATAATGGCTCAGGATGAGTCGTAAAACATTTTATTATGATAGCATCAGAATTGATCAGCGATATAGTAGTTCCACTAAAGACATCTGATAGTGTGGAGGTAGCAATCTCTATGATGGAGGAATTCAAGGTGTCACACATTGCGGTTGTGAACAACCGCTCATACCTGGCCCTGGTATCTGAATCGGATCTGACCGGCAGTATTGACCCGGCTACTCCGGTTGGCAATATTAAACTGGCCCTGCCCCACATGATGATTAATGGCCATCAGCATATCTATGATGTGATCAGGATGATGAGTGAACATGAACTGACCCTATTGCCCGTGGTTGATGAAGATGAAAACTACCTGGGTGCCATCAGTCTGGAAAGCCTGACCCGCAATATGGCGAAAATGGCTGCAATTAACCAACCCGGGGTGATCATTGTGCTGGAAATGAGCCAGAATGATTATAGTCTCTCCGAAATAGCGCAGATCATCGAATCCAATGACGCAAAAATCCTCAGCATGTACGTCACCGCTAAAATAGACTCTACCAACCTGGAAGTGATACTGAAGATCAACAAACAGGATATTACACAGATTATGAGCACCTTTAACAGGTATAATTATATCATCAAGGCATCTTATGGTGAAGACGAGGATCCGGGAGACCTGAAAGACCGCTTTGATTCCCTTATGAACTATCTTAATGTATAAGCTTTGTTGCTTTTGACTGCCTTGACAAATCACCGGCTACAATATCGCTTGCTGAGCATCCTTCTTGTCATATTTGCTGCTTTGCCTGTTCAGGTCGGAGCACAGCAGGTTCCCCCACCGGAAACTATGATCATTATCAGCAGCATTGCATATAATGGGAATAAAATAACCAGGGACCAGATCATTGCACGTGAGATCATGTTTGCTGAAGGTGATACGATGTCAAAAAGCACATTTCATGATCTTTTGGAGAAAAGCCGTGAAAACCTGCTCAATACCTCCTTATTTAATTTTGTTACCACTGATCTTCAACCAAATGCAGATTATCCTGCCGAAACGGATGTCATCTTTAGTTTTACCGAACGCTGGTATATATGGCCTTGGCCGGTCATTGAATTTGCCGACCGTAATTTTAATTCCTGGTGGAGCGAGAACAGGGACCTTTCCAGGATGAGCTATGGCGTACTTTTGAAATGGGATAATTTCACGGGAAGAAAAGATAAACTTGAGATGATGGCCAGGTTCGGATATAGTGAATTATATGGCTTTGACTATACCATCCCATACCTGAACCGTAAAGAAACCCTGGGGCTTGGCATCGGAGCAGGCTATGGCCGGACACACGAAGTGCCTGTCATGAATATGGACAACAAGCTTGTATACTATAAAGATGATCAGCAATATATTATGCATGCCGTGGCATCATACCTGAGCCTGATCTACCGTAAAGAGATATATAATACCCATACCCTTCGGCTTGAATATGATTACAGGGATTTTGCCGACACCCTCACTGAGATCAATCCCGGATTTACTCCGGATGGGAGGCCAAAGCTGCAATACTTTTCACTGGCTTACCAGTACCAAAGCGATTTCCGCGACTATAAGCCCTATCCGCTTAATGGGCATTATTTTGATATTGAGATCGTTAAGCATGGGTTTGGTTTACTCGACAATGGCGGACTGGATGTGTTTTATATACTTACGACCTTTAGAAAATATTTCCAGCTGGGGAAGAGGTGGTATTTTGCCTCCGGCCTGAATACTAAATTTTCGAACGATGCAAAGCAGCCATTTTATATGGATAGGGCTATCGGATATGGACGTGACATTGTCAGGGGATATGAATATTATGTGGTGAACGGCCATAATTTTGGAATATTTAAAAACAACTTCAAATTTGCCCTGCTCCCCCAAAGACAGTTTGATATAAACTTCATCAGATCGGAAAAATTCAGCAAGGTCCACTATGCATTTTACCTGAATGTATTTTTCGATATGGGTTTCGTAGATAATCTCTATCCCATGCAGGAAATGAATAATACACTTGAAAATACTCTGCTCATCGGTTATGGGATCGGGCTTGACTTCGTCACTTATTATGACATTGTTTTCAGGTTTGAATATGCTGTTAACCGAATGGGTGAACATGGCTTTTACCTGCATTTCAGGGCACCCATATAAAGACCGGGGTGCTTTTCAACTTTGGTTTTCATAAGTTTTTGGAAAATAATTATGTAGCATCCGTAATTTGTCCTTGTTTTGAATTGTTAATTATTATTAAACCGGCAGGCTTTAATTCGCAGATTTTTGTAAACTTGCATCGTGTTTTAAATATTATCAGAACATCACAAAATGAAGCTTGCTTTATTCGGTAAAAGCATCAGGAAAGAGGACTACCCCTACCTTCTTCAGTTAATTGATAAACTGGAAACGCATGAGTGTGAACTGATGGTTTATCGTCCTTTTCTTGAAAAACTCAGGAAAACCAATGACTTTAATTATAAAACTACTCCTTTTTCCAATCACGATGAGCTGGTCGGAAATGCAGATATGATGTTTTCCATTGGAGGAGACGGAACCTTGCTTGATACCGTTTCCCTGGTCCGTGATTCAGGTATACCCGTATTGGGTGTAAACCTGGGTCGGCTTGGTTTCTTGTCGAGCATTTCCCGTGATGATATAATACCGGCAGTGGAAAAGGTGATACAGGGCGATTATACACTGGATCAACGTACACTCCTCCACCTGGAAACAAAAGAGGGCCTGTTCGGTGACGTCAGTTTTGCACTTAACGACCTGACAGTCACACGCAAAAATTCAATGGCCCTGATTGTGATCCACGTGCATGTAGATGGTGTATTTCTGAATTCATACTGGGCTGATGGACTTATCGTGGCCACACCTACAGGTTCAACAGCATATTCACTTAGCAGTGGTGGGCCAATCGTATCGCCGGGTTCGGAAAATTTCGTGATCACACCGATAGCACCGCATAACCTTACTATACGGCCCATTGTGATCTCCGATAAAAGTGAGATCAGCATCCGTGTGGAGGGCAGGGATAAGAAGTACCTGGTGAGCCTGGATTCAAAAACTGACGTGATCAAAACCAGAGATGAATTGTACGTCCGGAAGGCTAATTTCAAGTTCAACCTGGTGAAAATTGAACATAAAGATTTTTATACTACCATTCGCGATAAACTCAAATGGGGGCTGGATGTTAGAAATTAATTGATCAAAGGATAAGAAATTTGAAAATAATGCGTTTGGGGAATTATATGAATAGGATAATATTGATCATTATACTGGTCGTGGCGGGAATGGGTATTCAGGCGCAAAAGACCATGGAAGTAGGTGTATTCGGTGGAGGCTCTTATTATATCGGAGACTTGAACCCCGGCAGGCACTTCTTGATGACTAAGCCTGCTTACGGGCTGGTTGCCAGGCTAAACCTTGATTCGAGATGGGCCATCAAACTGAGCGGTTACCGTGGTGAGATCGCCGGCGATGACAATGTTTCCAATATAATGACCAACAGGGACCTTAAGTTTGAATCAAAGATCACAGATATTTCAGCGGTGGTGGAACTGAATTTCTTAAACTATATCACAGGGAGCACGAGAAATTTTGTTGCCCCATACATCTTTGTCGGGTTTGGCTTTTTTATGTTTGAACCTGTAGCCGATGGAGTATCATTACGGGACCTTGGTACAGAAGGTCAGAATGCGGGCTTTGCAGATAGAAGCAGATACACAACCATGCAAATGGCAATTCCTTTTGGATTTGGCTTTAAATACAGCCTGAATAAAAAGCTGGGTATTGCCCTGGAATGGGGCCTGCGCAAAACTTTTACTGACTATATCGATGATGTAAGCACAACATATTACCTGAATGGAGAAAGTATTGACCCTTCCAATGTTGCAGAGATCATGTCAGATCCCACGATGAACCATAAACCTTACGAGGCAAGGGGTAATGTCAGTACCAAAGACTGGTATGCATTCTTCGGAGCCACCATCACATATAAGTTCAAACTGGGACGTGTCAGAGGGTGTAGTGATTTCGGAACACGAAAAGACTATTAAAATGAGTGATAAACGGATGGACTTGAAAAGCCGCATCGATCCCGGTCGTATACCAAACCATATTGCCATCATCATGGATGGAAACGG
>JAGLYE010000140.1 GCA_023132505.1 Bacteroidales bacterium
GAAAAAAAGGATGAAAATGAAGACGAAAAGAAAGGAAATGGTGATAATGAAAATGTTGAGATTGACTTTGACGGTATCATTAACAGGATTATCGACCTTCCCATCGGAGCCGGCAATTATTGGAACATCAACCCCATTGGAGACAAAGTATACTACACATTCGTCAAATCAGGGGGTGACGGGGCCGAAACCAAGATGTACGACCTGAAAAAGAAAAAGGAAACATCACTTGGCAATCTCGGATCCTTTGTCATTACTGCCGATAAAAAAAAGGCCATGGTCTCGCAAAAGAGTAAATGGGCAGTGATCGACCTTCCCACCTCCAAACCTAAGATCGATAAGTTCATCGACCTTTCGGATGTGAAAACCTGGGTAGATCTGCGTGCTGAGTGGAACCAGATCTATAAGGAGGCATGGCGTCAGATGCGCGACTTTTTCTATGCACCTAACATGCATGGCCTCGATTGGGATGCCATATATGATAAGTATGCAGTCCTTCTTCCTTATGTGAATAACAGGAATGACCTGAACTATGTTATCGGTGAGATGATCGGTGAGATCAACATCGGTCACTCCTATATCAGCGGTGGCGACAAACCAAAGCCTGAAAGGATAAAAACCGGCCTGCTGGGTGCAAAACTCAGCCGTGACAATTCAGGCTTTTACCGCATTGACGAGATACTTTCTGGCGAGAACTGGGTTGCCAATACCCGTTCACCTCTTACCGAAGTGGGTGTTGATGTGAATGAAGGCGACTATATCATAGCAGTGAATGGCGCCTCAACAGCTGATATGACCGATATATATGCTTCCCTGCTTGGCAAAGGTGGCAAGCAGGTAGAACTGACCATCAATTCAGAGCCTGAGGAAAACGGGGCACACAAAGTGATCGTAAAGCCCATCACCGATGAATCAGGTTTGTATTATTACACCTGGGTGCATGAAAATATCCGCAAGGTGAATGAAGCCACAAATGGGGAGGTTGGTTATATCCATATTCCTGACATGAGTGCACAGGGACTGAACGAGTTTGTAAAGTATTTCTATCCGCAGTTGAAAAAGAAAGGCCTGATCATCGATGACCGTGGCAATGGAGGCGGAAATGTTTCTCCCATGATTATTGAGAGGCTGCAGCGTGAACTCGTGCTGATGTCGATGTCGAGGAATACAAGTCCGGGAACAAGGCCTGCACAGGTCTTTGTCGGACCGAAGGTGATGCTGATCGATAATTATTCTGCTTCCGACGGCGACCTTTTTCCATACCAGTTTAAGGCTTTGGAACTCGGTACCATCATTGGTATGCGTACCTGGGGTGGGGTAGTTGGTATCCGTGGGCCTATCCCCTTTGTTGACGGAGGTACCCTTTTCCGTCCGGAGTTTGCCCCTTATGGCATAAATGGGGAAGGCTGGGTGATCGAAGGCATTGGCGTAGAACCACATATCCAGGTTGATAATGACCCTGCAAAGGAATATGCAGGTGAGGATGAACAGCTGAACAAAGCTATTGAGGTGATCCTCGAACAAATGGAAACCTATGATTACAAAAACCAGCTGCCGATACCGCCGTATCCGGATAAAACGAAATAAGGTTTGAGTTTTGAGTTTTGAGTGTTGGGTTAGTTATAAGTTTCCAGTGATAAGTTTGAAGTTATTTCACTACCAATTCAACTAATTCAATCGAAGCGAAGCGAAGATCCGCCGTGGCGGACTAGTTCAACTAACTCAACACCCAACCCTCAACACTCAAAACTATTTGTGTCTATACTAAGCCATGTCATTCAATAAAGTATATCTGCTAATAAGTTTATTGGTTTTTGGTTTTACCTGCCAATCGCAAACCATCATTCCCGGTGGATATGTTTCGGGGACATGGGATGCATCCGGGAACCCTTATCACATTATGGGGACCATAAGCATTCATGAAGATTCAACCTTATTAATCGAAACGGATGTAGAAATATATTTTGCTGATTCAGCACATTTCGATGTTTATGGAATCCTGCTTGCTGATGGTGCATATGATTATATTATTTTCGATGCTTTAGATTCAATCTGGGGAGGAATAAGGATTCATCAAAATGATAATACTAATGATAGCATTCTATTCTCTTTTTGTGAAATAGATAAAGGAAGATCGATAGGTAACAACCCGGACGGAGGAGGTTTATGGATCAAGAACAGGGATGCAGTGATCATTAAGGATTGTATCATTTGGCATTGTTATGCTGAAGAAAAAGGAGGTGGTGTCTATATTGAAAACTCAGATATCCATATGGAAAATACCAAAGTGGGAATAAATACCACTGGTACAGATATTTTAAAATCCAGGGGTGGCGGAATTTATTTATATCATTCTTCCCCGCTCATGATCGATGTGGATATGAAATATAATGAGGCAATGATTGGTGGAGGGTTATATGCCTCCGGTTCTTCACCAACAATTATCAAGTCAGCAATCTCAGATAATATTAGCAATGCAGGGGGAGGAGCATTAGTCTTCCATGACTCCGGTCATGTGGTTCTGGAAAACAACCTTTTCTACGGTAATGAGGCAAATGGAAGTGGCGGAGCAATTGCTTTTCTTGAGGGAATCCATGCTGAACTTAATGCTTGTTCTTTCCTTTTTAATATTTCATCATCATCCGTATATCTAGCTGATGGAGGTGCGGTATTTATTTCCCCTTATGATAATGAGGTTATAATTAAGAATTGCGAATTCACCTCAAATAGGTCCGGGGATTTTGGAGGGGCAATATATGCTGCCTCAGAAACATATCTTGTAAATTGCCAGTTTGGCGATAATAGAGGAACTGGGCTTTTTGGAGGAGGAGGAGCTGTAGCAGTTATGCAAAGCAGTTTAATTTCATTGAATTGTACTTTCTGTCTCAATAACTCACCTAATGGTACATCTTTATATTGTGAGGATTCGGAATCGACATTACTTAATTCTATTATCTGGGATGGACCTCTTATTGAGGGAAATAAAGTAATCCTGGCAGGATATGAAACAAACTCAGTTATTAATATTGATCATTGTGATATTGAGGGTGGAATGGACCATATTGACGGCATAGGGAATTATAGCATCAATTGGATGAAAGGAAATATCAATGATAACCCCAATTTTGTTAGTGCCTTACCTGATGTTTCTCTTAAATGGAATTCACCCTGTATTAATGCCGGAAGGTCTGATACACTTTTATTATTGATACCACCTTATGATTTTTCAGGCCACCAACGTATAATTGGTGGTGAAATAGATATGGGATGTTACGAGTATCAGGGGCCGAACAGAATTCCGGAAATAAGTAAGGAAGAGCAGTTTGTTGTTTATCCAAACCCGGCCACAGATCATTTTTACCTTAAAAATATTTCCCAAGCAGATTTTGAAGGGAGAATGAGGCTTACAGATCTTTCAGGAAAACTACTTATTGAAAATAAACTCATAGTTCCTGCTAAGGGAATATTTCTGCAATCACTTTTAGGTCTTGTATCCGGGTATTATATTATTCAGTTGGATTCACCGGGGTACTCTGCACAGCAAAAAATAATTGTCTGGTAAATAATTTACATTTGTTTTTTTAATTCTTAAAGCTAAATGAAAAAGATAATCATTTTTGTATCCCTGACCTTATTAATTGGAACTGTTTCGGTTATGGCCCAGGCTCCGAAAAGCTTTATGATCAAGCCGGGCATAATAATGGCAAAGCAAGTTTGGGATGATCGACCAACAACAAATGACATCAAATATCTCGAAGGGATGTATGTTGCATGGAACCTGGAGTTCTTTCATCACGAATATTTTAGTTTGCTGACTGAATGTGGATTTTCAATGAAGCGAAATAGTGTATATAAAACTGATAAAAGTGTAGACTTTTTGTACGTAGCTCCTATGCTAAAAGTGAGATACGAATTGGGAAACTTTATTCCATACATATATTTTGGTCCAAGGATGGATTTTATGTTGACAAAATCTTTTGAAAATGCGTTTTCTTATGGAGAACCTGAAAAAGTGATATTCGGTATAATATCAGGAATAGATATGGAGTATCGGTTTAAGCCTCATTCTATTATCCTTGGATTTCAAAATCAATATGATATTTCGAATTCTATCGAATCTTCTTCCTGGGGGAGTATGAAGTATAATGCATTTGTAATAACTGCAGGGATTAAATTGTATTATCCAAAATAAGTTTCACAAAAAAATTGATCATTAATTAACGAAGTGCTATTCGAAGGGGGGTCCTTCCTCCCCCGAATACTCGGGGTCGTCAGGATGACCGTGCTAATTCTGATATGCAAACTGTCACCCCGAGCGGAGTCGAAGGGCAAAAAAAAACAGCACCTTGCGAATGCTGTTTTTAATATTCAGATTTATTGAATTAAGCTTCTGTTGTAGGGCTTCCCAGGTTAAAAGGAGGCATCATATCGCTTCCTTCCGGTATTTCGATCGTTCCAAACATCGATTCGTACTTTGCAATGTTATCCTGGAGGGCCCTGAACAGCCTCTTCGCGTGATGAGGGGTCAATATGATCCTTGACTTAACCTTGGCTTTGGCCACGCCCGGCATCCATTTGATAAAATCAATGATGAATTCCGAGTTTGAATGGCCTATCATAAACATATTGGCATAAGTACCCTCGGCCATATCATCGCCTAACTCAATATTTATCTGGTTCTTTTTTGGTTGTTCTGACATAATAAATAGTTTTATCCTCGTTCTGGTTCAATGATTTCAGCAGCTTCTGCTTGCTTAGATCCAAGCAGTGTTTCGTATTCCTCTTTGGATCCGACAATGATGTCGTGATATCTTTTGAGGCCTGTACCGGCAGGAATGAGGTGACCGACAAGTACATTCTCTTTCAGTCCGAGCAGATTATCAGCCCTTGCCTGTGTAGCTGCCTGTGTAAGCACTTTGGTTGTTTCCTGGAAGGATGCTGCAGAAAGGAAGCTGTTAGTTTGCAGCGACGCCTTGGTAATACCTTGCAGCACCTGCCTTGCAGTTGCCGGCTGGGCATCCCTTGACTCAACAAGCTGTTTGTCCTTCCTCCTAAGTATTGAATTTTCGTCTCTGAGTTTCCTGGCTGACATGATCTGCCCGGATTTGAGTGTTTCTGAATCACCTGATTCAAGTACTACTTTCTTTCCAAAGATCTCATCATTTTCATCCTGGAATATGGTTTTGTTAACCAGTTCTCCTTCCAGGAATTTGGTATCGCCCGGATCAGCAACCTCAACCTTACGCATCATTTGTCGTACGATTGTTTCAAAATGTTTGTCGTTGATCTTCACACCCTGTAAACGGTAAACCTCCT
>JAGLYE010000141.1 GCA_023132505.1 Bacteroidales bacterium
GATGTTCCAATAATTGCCGGCTCCGATGGGAAGGTCGATAATCCTATTAATGATACCGTCAAAGTCAATCTCAACATTTTCATTATCACCATTTCCTTTCTTTTCGTCTTCATTTTCATCCTTTTTTTCATCCTTCTCCTCACCTTCATCATCAGATTTAATTTCCACTTCATCGTTTTCGGGCTCAAAAGGATTCGGAGTGTCCTTTTTCAATGTCACAAAGTAGATGCTGCTCATATCACGGTAGGCATGGTTCCACTCTGTATTGCTGTATATCGGGTTGAAGTCACGGTTGGAAGTAAAGAAGAGGTATTTGCCATCATCACTGAAGACTGCCCCCCCGCAGTCGTACCAATCATCAGTAACTGCTTGTTTTTCTTCTGTTTCCAGTTCATATACATATACTTTTGTCACACTCAGTCTCTCAGGCAATGTGTATGTTACCCACCTGCTGTCGGGTGACCAGTTATAGTTACGCATCTCCCAGCTTCCGGCCTGCTCAACCTGCGTAACTTTTTGTGTTTCAACATCGATATATTGCAGCCGAAGTTTCTTGTCGGCCCATAAAAGCATTTTCCCGTCAGGTGACCAGACAGGGTTGTACTTGTATGTATCTCCATTATCAGTGAGCTGTTCCGGCTCTCCGGTGCCGTTTTGGTTAATGAGGTATATCTCATCTTCTCCTGTGGCATCAGAAATGTAAGAAATATACTTCCCGTCGGGTGACCATTCGACGTTGCGGTCATTCACACCACATGAGCCGGTCAGGTTTCGTGTAATCCCCGACTTAACAGGTACAGTATAGATATCCCCCCTGGCACCAAATACAACACGTTTTCCATCGGGAGCGACAGCAAAAGAAATGATGCTTTTGCCTGCATCCTTTAACTCATTCCGGCCCGATGCAAGGTCTTCGGCAATGATCACAACAACCTGATCAATAACGCCGGTATTCAGGTCGTATATATAAAGAAAACCACCATTTTCATAGATGATGGCCTTATCACCAAGCGAGGGGAATTTAATATCAAATTCTGTGTAGTCGGTCAGTTTTTCGGTATTCCCTGTTTCTGTGTCATACACGAAAAGGTTCATGGTGCGATCACGGTCCGAGAGGTAATAGATCCTGGTACCATACCACATGGGGAAGATATCCTGGTATTCATTATCAGTAATATTCTCAATGCTTTTGCTTTCGAAATCATAGATCCAGACGTCATCAGCCATCCCACCTTTATAATACTTCCAGGTACGGAACTCACGAAACACCCTGTTGTAAGCAAGTTTCTTCCCATCAGGGGAATATGAGCAAAACCCACCGGCAGGAAGCGGTAGTTCATCTGATAATCCTCCTCCTTTTGCAACAAGGAAAAGCTGTCCTTTGAAAGAATTAAAAGATTGCTTTCTGGACCTGTAAACAATATTGTCGTTATCCTTCCATGTCATCACAATGTTATTGGGCCCCATTCGGTCGGAGATATCATCCCTGCCAAGTGTAGCAGTATATGTCGCCCTGAAAGGCACACCACCTGCAGCCGGCATCACATAAACCTCGGTATTCCCGTCATACTGACCGGTGAATGCAATATTGCTTCCATCAGGTGAGAAACGTGCAAACATTTCATAGCCATCTGCATCATTGGTCAGTTTCCTGGCAATCCCGCCATCTTTGGAAAGGGTGTACAGGTCACCGGCATAAGTAAAAACTACCTGATCACCGTGAATAGCAGGAAAACGAAGAAGCCTGGCCTCTTCCTGTGCAAACAAGCCCATAACAAAAGTCATAAGCAGCATTAAAATCGTAATTTTCTTCATAATTTTTGTGTTTTATATAAATTTCAGCAAATGATCTTTCCAAATTAATGCCAAAAAACCTAAGTTTCTTGCTGTCAAATGAATACATTCACAGATCATCTGCCATAGGTTTCTGATTGTTCAAAGGTGTACAACAGGCGTTCAGAAATGAACATATCAAACTTTTCGCAGTACATATTCTTCTCCCAGGTAAAGCAGGTACTTCTCAACCTCATGAAAACCCATTTCAAAAAGCAGTTCAGCATAACGGCTAATCTGCCTGATATGCTTTTCATCTTCTCGGCCTGTCTTGTAATCCAGTACGATAGCATGTTTATCTTTGATCATCAATCTATCGGGCCGGTATTCTCCACCCCCGGCCTTTAGTATACCGGCTTCATTTTTCAAGTGGTAATTTCCATCAAAAAAAGGTTTTATCTCTTTCTGGTTCAGGATCCCTTCCAGCAAATGCATCAGGTCTCTTGCTTTATCTGCCTGAATATTACCGGAATTCACCTCAGCAAGTATAGCAGGCCCCAGATCTGAAATTGTATTGATCTTGGAAAGGACCTGATGAACAAGGTTTCCCCATTCAAGATTTCTGGATTCGTCGTCAAGGTCCCAATAATCAGCAGCATGTCCGCTAAGCAATATATTATTTCGCCAGTTTCCCGACACAAAATGTTCCGAATGAATGGAAGATGCCGCTTGTTTATCTTTTGACGGCAATGGTCCGGGATCCCCCAGTGAAAATTCTGTTTTTCGATCTTCCCATATTCCCCGGTATTCTAAAAATGCCCTGATCAAACCCGGAACGTCTTTCATCTCCTGAGGAGCTTCCGATGGCAGGTCACAGATAATAAATAACCTTTCTGTGGGTCTTGTTGTCGCCACGTACAAGATATTTAACAGATCGAGTTGCTGCATCTGCCATTCTTCCCGGTATATATTTTCATACACTGTGTTCTCCAGGCTTCTGACAACAGGCAGCAAAACAGTTTTCAATGCAGGGATCGTATCATCATTCAGATGCACCCACTTATGTTCATTCCTGATCTCCACTTTATCATTGGCAAAAGGGTAGATCACAACAGGAAACTCCAGTCCTTTTGCTTTGTGGATCGTCATCACCTTAATGGCATCCATGCCCTCAGGAACTACAAGAGAGTAACGGTGTTTGTTCTCCTTCCAGAAAGCCGTAAAATCTTCAGCAACAAAGCGCTTATTCATAGAATACTCATATATGGCATCCAGGAAAAATATGATATAGGGATCGGGAGTGGCATCTAAAGTGAAGATCCGGATCAATGCTTCTACACGTTCATACAGGCCCATCTGGCGAAGCTTATCTGTGTTGAAGGAAATATTGCAGCTCTTGAAATAATCTTCCAAACCTATTTTCTTGTCTTCGGAAGGCATCAGACTGCTTTGCAGCAGTTCATTCAGTTTGTCGCCATCCCCTTTCCCGGCAAGGTATGCGATCATTCCGGCCATTGCCAGTTTATCCTCCCTGCTGTCAATAAAATCAAGACAGAATACCAGGAAATTCACTTCCGGAGAGGATGAGAGCAAGAGTGATTCTGCCGATACAACATCAATCCCGTTCAAAAGCAGGTTTCTGGCGATCTTGCTGGCTTCAGCATTCGACCTGCATAAGATGGCAATATCATCATACGTATAGCCTTTACTTTCCTTCAGATCGCTAACCCTTTGGAATATTATTTCCAGGTAAGCAATTTCCTTATCAGCCTTTTTCCCTTCCATGTCGACAAAGCTGAAATGTACTTCCCCACCAGGATTTTTCACCGGGATCTCCTGTTTACTATCCGCATATATTAAACTCAGGGGTTCCGGAAGAAACTTTGCACTAAAGGCATAAAAATCATTATTGAATTTTATGATCTCCTCCCTGGAGCGGAAATTATAATTCAGCTTGAGGGGTTTATAATTACGTTTGAGGCTGTTTTCCCGAGCTTCCATTTCAGCGCTCTGTGGCTTATCATATATTTCCGGGAGCCTGACCAGTTGTTCCACTTCACCTCCCTTGAATCGGTAAATTGCCTGTTTCGCATCCCCAACGATCATATTGAAATGATCTTCGGACAGGGCATTTTCAACCAGTGGAAGAATATTCTGCCATTCCAGGACAGAGGTATCCTGAAATTCATCGATCAGGAAGTGCCTGTATTTTTCGCCCAGGCGCTCGTATATAAACGGGATTGGCTCATTATTTACAACTTTTGCAATTCGTTTATCGAACTCCGAAATATGGATAATGCCATCATTTTCCCTGATCTGATCCATGACTTGCAGGATCTCATTTAGCACAGCCAGTTGAAAAATATTCTTTTTCAGGATTTTATACAATTCGTACTTATCCTGGTTCTCCTCTATATAATTGATTATCCCGCCCGCTAAATCCATCATCTGGCTTTTAAGGCCGTCTATCAAGAACTTTTTCTGATCGTCAAGACCATCGGAATACCATTTATCATCCCCAAGAGTGGTAATAACCCTGCTCCCCGGATAATATGTCGCAAAGTTTCTTTTATATAGTTTATTGATATAACCATAGATCCCGGAATTAGCATAGTGTAAATCCTTAGCGACGATCCCGTTATTTTCCCAGAATGATATCAGCTTTCCTGCCTGGGTGCTCAGCTCATTTTCAAATTCCCTGCAAAAAGCCGTCAGCACCCTTATAACTTTAAGAATCTCAGCGGTATCCATGTTTTGCAAGGCGGGCAGGAAGTTCATAATATCGTCCCGAAGCAAACGCTTTGAAAAAGATTTCAATGCTCCTTCAATATCCCAGTTCTTCTCATCACTGATACGTGATTCGGTAAAACCAGAGAGTGCCCTGGTCGGTGTCTCATCTACCCCCACCCTGCTCAATAACATATCTACTGCCTGGGAAACCATGTTGTTTTCATCCACCTCAACCTCAAAATTCAATGGCAGATGCAAGTCAAAGGCAAAAGCCCGTATAATACGGTGTATGAAACTGTCGATGGTACTTACTGAGAAGTCCTGGTAGTTGTGAAGGATCTTCGTTAATACCTTTCCTGCATTTTGGACGATTATGTTTCGTTCTAATCCGCATGTTTCCTGCAAATCTGGCAGCATGTATTTCACTGCATTGCTTTCGGTATAATTATCAGGATCAGCAATTTCGGTCAAACTGCGAAGGATCCTTTCCCGCATTTCATTAGCGGCCTTATTGGTAAAAGTAATAGCCAGGATGCTCCTGAAAGCTGAGGGTTCCTTCAAGACTATATTCAGGTATTCCCTCACAAGGGTATAGGTCTTACCCGATCCTGCTGATGATCTGTAAACGGTGAAGCTCATCACAGTAAAAGTAGTAAAAAGGTACGGGGTGTGCGGTATGGGGTATGGGGAAAAATTAAATAAAAGTGTAATTTTGAGCTTCAAACCATAAATAATGAAAAGAAATAAAAAAATTTACAAACAAGGGCTGAAAGCCCGAAATGTATAACTAAAAAATGATGAAGGCTA
>JAGLYE010000142.1 GCA_023132505.1 Bacteroidales bacterium
CAAGAAGGAAGCTAAAGCTAAGAAAGCACCTGTGGCCCAAAAAAAGACTGTGGCTAAAAAGGAAGCTGTGGCCAAGAAGAAACCTGTGGCTAAAAAGGAAACTGCGGTTAAGAAAGCACCTGAGGTCAAAGCTAAAAAACGGGCTGCTAAGGAAGCGGGGGAGGAAAAGGTAGAACAAAAAGTTGAAAAGACTTTGAAGGCATTATACAGCCTCCAGCAGATCGATTCCCAGATCGACAAGATCAGGATCATCCGTGGTGAACTTCCACTGGAAGTACAGGACCTGGAAGACGAGATTGTTGGCCTTGAAACAAGGGTCAACAATTACAGGGAAGACATCGAATCGGTTGAGAAAGGCATCAAGGATAAGCATGAAAATATCAAAAACAGCCTTGTTCTGATCAAAAAGTATGAAGATCAGCAGATGAATGTAAGGAATAACCGTGAATATGATTCCTTGTCGAAAGAGATTGAATTTCAGACGCTTGAAATTCAACTTGCTGAAAAGAGGATCAATGAGAACAAACTCTCACTCGAAACCAAAAAAGTGGAGATACTAAACTCAGAAGAACTGTTTAGTGAGCGCAAGAAAGACCTTGAGGTCAAGAATAGCGAACTGGATGATATTGTTACTGAAACTGAAAAGGAAGAAGACGGACTTGTTAAATTCTCGGAAAAGCAACATGGTGTTATTGATGATCGCCTGCTTACTGCCTATCACCGTATCAGGAAAAATGCCCGCAATGGCTTGGCAGTAGTGAAGATCGAAAGGGATGCATGTGGAGGTTGCTTCAATAAGATACCACCACAGCACCAACTCGATATCAGGATGCACAAAAAGATCATCGTTTGTGAATATTGCGGCCGTATCCTCGTTGATGATGACATTGCCACTGCAGTTGATGCACACTTTTAACAACGGTATAACGAAATTTTCAGGGGTGTGGACCTAAGTTCATACCCCTTTTTTTTACCTTTATGCTTCTTATTACGTTAAAATGAAGAGATATCTCTGGCTTGTCTTATTGTTTATCAGTGTTCATTCCTATGGGCAATATGACTTTTCATCAAGATGCATAGAGGCTCATGCATTAATTACATCCCTGAGGTTCGACGAGGCCAGGATACTGCTGAAAGAGGAGCAGACAGAGAATTCTGCAAACCTTATCCCGATTATGCTTGAAAATTATATCGATTTTCTCACAATCATAGTTGGGGAAGATGAGATGGCCTTCGATAGTCTGGGAAAACTACGTCATGAGAGGATCAGGCTTTTGAAAAAAGGCGATAAAGAATCTCCATGGTATCGGTCTTTGATTGCGCAGGTAAACCTGCAGTGGGCCTTTGCCAGGGTGAGATTTGGAGAATACTTCACAGCAGCCCGCGAGATCCGGAGAGCATATCTGCTCCTGGAGGAAAACCGGGAATTGCATCCCGATTTTTTACCCGATAAGGTTGGCCTTGGGATCATGTACGCCCTCATTGGGTCCATCCCCGACAACTACCGCTGGATTGCCAGCCTGTTTTCCATGCATGGTTCAGTGGAGCTGGGCAGGTCGGAATTGTTTGAAGTGCTGACCGGAGCTGATGCGGCTGAATATCCTTATCTTAAAAACGAAGCCCTGTTCTTTCTGAGTTTTGTGGATTTGAATCTTCAGGCGGATAAAAGCAAAGCACAGGAATTATTGCCATATTATGGCGATGAAGCTTCCGGGAACCTGATGCTGATATTTTCCAGGGCAAAGATACTGATGCTGACCGCACACAACGATGAAGCTATATCATTGCTTCTTAATAGGCCGACAGGACAAGCCTATTATCCTTTCTATTACCTGGATTTCCTTAGCGGGCTGGCTAAACTAAACCGGCTTGATGATGATGCCAATATTTACTTTCTCCGTTTTACGACAAACTTTAAAGGGAATGCTTATGTGAAAGAGGCATACCAGAAACTTGCATGGTACTGGCTGTTGCAGGGGCAAAGTGATAAGTACCACGATTATATGAAGAAGGTGGTTTTGTATGGCGATGATTTTACAGATGGGGATAAGCAGGCACTTACTGAAGCCCAGACCGGCGAAATACCGAATCTATGCCTACTTCGTGCCCGCTTGTTGTTTGATGGTGGGTATTATCATATGGCTGACAGCCTTATGGATCGTTCAGATTGCCACCTGGATAGCGATCGCGACAGAACGGAATTCTCTTACCGGAAAGGCCGAATAGCCCATGCCTGTGGTAAGTACGACCTTGCACTGAAATGGTATGACCAGGCCATAGAAAAGGGCGGAACACAACCCTATTATTTTGCAGCCAATGCTGCTTTAAAGGCAGGCAACATTCAGGAATCACTGGTAAATTTTGACCTTGCAGAAGACTATTACAAGAGGTGCCTGAAGATGCCTGCAAAAGAATATAAGACCAGCATCCACCAAAAGGCCAAGGCGGGCTTGAACAGGCTGAAGGATAAACGAAAATCCCTGTGATAACACTCCTGAAAAGAGACTGATCCCTGAAATTAGCGGATGAAACGTGTAAAAGCTTTTGCCTTAAAAATTACAAGCAGGCCAATCAGTATTTTTATGAGTCCGTTCAGCCAGATCATATTCCCGCTTATGGTAAGTTCCCCTTCCATGGTAACCGACCTGACTATGCTTGTCAGGAAATTAGACAGCCCTGTGATAAAGGTGATCCCGCCAACAATGATCAAAGCATATTCAAGTGCGGAAGATGAATCAAGGTCAATCAGTATGTCAGAAGGGTCAAGCCACTTGCTGATCTCCCTGGAAATGCCTCTTGCTTTGGTAATAAATATAAAGGCTGCTGCCAGATAAATAACTATTGTGGTAAGGTAAATGAAAAAATAGTAGAATTCGTTATACCCTTGTCCTTCTATCAGCTGAAAAAGTCCGGTAATAAAAAACTGTAGATAATCAATTGCTTTTATAGCCAAAGTGATACCGGCAATCACGCAAATGATTTCAATGACCTGCTTTTTCTCCATAAGTTATATTCAGATTGTAAATATAATGATATTTATATAAGGGCATCAAGTAAAAAACCGCCCATTGTAGATGAAGGCGGTTTCAGAAATGAGGATATGTTTTGTGTCAGAACCTGGTTCCGAAAGTAACGAGGAACCTGTGATCTATTAGTTCATTTATCACTGGATTTACGCTGATATTGTCGGTCCCGTAGAAATAATAATCTTCTGTTTTTTTTGTAAAAACATAGGCAAAGTCGAGATAATAAAATTTATCCTTGTACCCGATACCTCCCGAATAAGCACTCAATGCGCCATCATTAATCCCACTTCGGTAAGGGCTGTTCTGATAGGCATAACCAGCACGAAAACTGAATGGACCACTACGCCATTCTGTTCCTGCCTTAATATTGTGCCCTTGCACATAGCTGGTGCTGATATCGTTGTTTTCATCAAAATAGCCGTAATCAACTGACCTGAATTTTGTGTTGGAATAATCCACATATTCGTATTCTCCGCTGATAAGGCCATATTGTCCTATAATGAAAGCAAGGCTCCCCTGTAATCTCAATGGTGTGGTTAGTTTATAGCGAAAATTCCCATAGGGGGATGCCTGGGTATAATAATCCCCATTGTCGAAATAGGATTCCATGCTGCGATCCCAGTAGTCACGCATATTAAACCATGATGGTGTATGAACGGCTCCTCCTATCCTGAGGAAATCAAACGGGCGTAAAATGAAACCAAATTTAAGATTGAACCCGGTTCCCCTGGTTTCTATTCTGTCATAAACATTGAATCTGTTGAAGTCATAAATGGTGTCAGCAATATCTGTTTCGCTGTAGGTTGACCTTTCAAAGTACCTTATCCATGGGATGTTGAATGACATTCCCAGGTAAAGAATATCCTGGTAGTTGGTTCCAAAACCAAAGGACCACTCATTCATGGATCCCCATTGCTCCATTATCTTTCTTTGCATGGTACCCCCGTTTGGTATGGGTGAAAAATACGTGCTTGTTGCTGTATCAGCATCCAGCAGATAGGTCCACCAGGCAGGGTAGAGGTCGAAACCATATAAGCCGCCACGGTTGTTTTCTATGTCTTTATAGAATATTCCGTCAGCAAATTGGACGTAGGTATCCAGCAATGAATTCTCAGTGTTTTCCCCTGCCATGACCATGCGCCTGTTATAATCGTTAAGCCGATTCAGTCCCATGGCAAACTGAAAGTGTCTGAAGCCTGGCTGGTTTGCCCTGCTGCTCAATCTTTTGGTATAGACATAAGCTGCATTGCCAATTGCAAAATTTGTTTTGGAATCATTGCCTGCATATCCATTGTATAGTGAGTTGCTGCTACCTACATGTATAGATGGTGTGAAATTGAATTCAGAACTTTTATAGATACCGAGCCCTCCCGGATTGTTGCTTAATGAGGTAAAATCACCCCCAAGGGCGCCAAATGCACCTCCCATGGCCATATATCTTGCCGTCCCGCCTGTATAGAGCTGTGAGTAGCGCAAGGCGTCAACTGCATTTTGGGTATGCCCCTGCAGGGATATAAGGGTAGCTATGAATAATGTGAAAATGTACTTTTTCATTTCTTCTTATACTTCAGATTTGATAATTACCTTAACGCCTGCCTCCGCGGCTTCCACCGCCACCGGAACTTCTGGTGCCGCCACCTGTTGATCCGCCCGAACTACGTGAGGGGGATGAATAGCTTCCGGATGAGCGTGAAGGTGATGAATAGCTCCTCGATGGAGAAGAAGTGCTTCTGCTTGGTGCAGAGTAGCTTCTGCTGTTTGACTTCGAGGGTGGCGAGTAGCTCCTGCTCTGTGTCCTGGATGGCGTTGAGTAAGTCCTGGTATTTGAAGGCTGACTATTACTTACCCGTGTGTTTGATTGCTGCGGTGTGCTGCTCCTGCTGTTCGTTACACTTTGCCTGTTAGCATCAGTACGTGTAGTAGCACTTGGTGTTTTATACCTTTCTGATGGGCTGGTACGGTGGTCAGGTGCTTCGTAAGACTTAGGCTTACTGTAACGCTGTTCAGGGCGTGTATTTGGGCTTGACTGCCTTGTAGGGGGCTGTGCATACCTTGTTTGACCAGGCTGTGTACGTGCATCCTGTTTGGGTTTGGAATAGCGTTCAGCCGATGGTGTTTGCCTGGGCTGTTGATTCTTACTGGCAGTGGGTTCCTGGCGGGTCTGGGTGTAACGTTCAGCCGGTTTACGAG
>JAGLYE010000143.1 GCA_023132505.1 Bacteroidales bacterium
TGGGAGCATATAGAAGAAATTGAGAAGCTGGGTGGCATGGCAAGAGCCATCGAAACCGGCCTCCCTAAAATGCGTATCGAGGAGGCATCTGCACGTAAGCAGGCACGCATCGACTCCCATAAGGATACCATAGTGGGTGTAAACAAGTATCGCCTCGAAAAGGAGGATCCCATGGATACCCTTGAGGTGGACAATGCGGTAGTTCGCGATGCACAGATCAAGAGATTGCAGAAGCTGAGGGCCGAAAGAGATGAAGCTGCCGTACAGGCATCGCTGAAGGCCATCACCGAAGCATGCGAAACCGGCGAAGGCAACCTGCTGGAACTGGCAGTGGACGCAGCGCAGAAGCGTGCCAGCCTGGGCGAGATATCCTATGCATGTGAAAAAGTTTATGGCAGGTATAAGGCCGTTATCCGCTCCATATCCGGTGTGTATTCATCTGAATCACGTGGTGATGCGAGCTTCCAGAAGGCCTGTGAGCTGGCTGATACCTTTGCGGAATTGGAAGGTCGCCGGCCCCGTATCATGGTGGCCAAGATGGGCCAGGATGGGCACGACCGCGGCGAAAAGGTGGTAGCCACCGGCTTTGCCGACATCGGCTTCGACGTGGATGTAGGCCCCCTGTTCCAGACACCCATTGAAACCGCCCGGCAGGCAGTGGAGAACGATGTCCATATCGTTGGGGTTTCCAGTCTTGCTGCCGGACATAAAACATTGGTGCCAAAGCTGATCGATGAGCTGAAAAAGCTGGGCCGCGAAGATATCATGGTCATCGTGGGTGGCGTGATCCCTCCACAGGATTATGACTTCCTGTATAAAGCAGGCACCGTAGCCATCTTTGGTCCCGGAACGGTTATCTCCGATGCAGGGATAAAGCTGCTCGAGATATTGATCGCCAGCCGTAAACCATAAGATTGTCGATTGTCGATTGTCGATTTTCGATTGTCGATTTTCGATCTTCGATCTTCTCCGGCCTGCTATTAAATAATTATCTTTACGATATGAAAACCAAGCCAAATTTTGCCATGTCAGGGCAGATCGTTGACATTGTCGGGAAAAGGATCTTCCAGGGTACAATATTTGTTAAGGCTGGAAAGATCGCCATGATCAAAGAAGGCGATAATGATGAAAAAAACTATATCCTTCCGGGCTTCATCGATGCACATATCCATATCGAGAGTTCCATGCTCATCCCGAGCGAGTTTGCCAGGCTGGCGGTAATACATGGCACCGTGGCTACGGTTTCCGACCCCCATGAGATAGCCAATGTGATGGGCATTGCAGGGGTGAAGTTCATGATCAACAACGGCAGGAAAGTTCCTTTTAAGTTTTATTTTGGGGCATCATCCTGTGTCCCCGCCACTCCTTTTGAAACTGCCGGTGCAAGGCTGGGCCCGGAAGAGATCGATGAGCTTATGAGCTTGCCTGAGATCAGGTATCTTTCAGAGATGATGAACTTTCCGGGGGTGCTGCATAAGGATCCCGAGGTGATGGCCAAGCTGGCCGTTGCCGAAAAGCATAATAAGCCTGTCGACGGCCATGCACCGGGGCTAAAGGGCGATGATGCTGCTAAGTATATCAGTGCAGGCATCAGCACCGACCATGAATGCTTTACTCTCGAAGAAGCACTCGACAAAGCTGTGAACGGCATGTATGTGCTGATTCGTGAAGGCAGTGCGGCCAGGAATTTTGACGACCTCATCCTCATAATGGACAAATACCCCGAAAGGGTGATGTTCTGCAGCGACGACCGCCATCCCAACGATTTGGTCGAAACCCATATCAACGACCACGTGAAGCGTGCCGTAAAGGCCGGCTATGACCCGATGACAGTACTCAGGGCTTGCACTCTACACCCGGTAAGGCATTATGGACTTGATGTGGGTATGCTACAGGAGGGTGATCCGGCGGATTTCATAGTTGTCGACAGCTTGAAGAAATTCAATGTACTGGAAACCTTCATCGGGGGCCTGAAGGTGGCCGAAAACGGAAAAACACTTATTAAATCTGTCAGGGAAAAGGTCATCAATAAGTTTCATGCCGAAACTATATCGCCTGACGATATTCAGGTACCTGCTACAGGCAAGCGATTGTCGGTGATCCGTGCCCTCGACGGACAACTGGTGACTGAAAAGCTGAACAAAAGAATACATACCGATGATGGCATGGTGGCCTGTGATACGGATAAAGACATCCTGAAGCTGGTGGTATGCAACCGTTATGGAAAAGCGAAGCCGGCGGTTGCCTTTATCAACCATTTTGGCTTTAAACGCGGTGCCATCGCATCTACCGTGGCTCACGACAGCCATAACCTGATCGCCGTCGGGACCAATGATGAAGATATATGCCGGGCTATCAACCTCCTGGTAGAACAAAAAGGAGGCATATCCCTGGTTGATGGTAAGGATGAGGAATTGCTTCCCCTGCCGGTGGCCGGATTAATGTCGAATAAAGATGGCTTTGCCGTGGCCGCTGCCTATGATGTCCTCGATAAAAAAGCAAAATCCCTGGGATCAACCCTCCGTGCACCCTATATGACGCTCTCTTTCATGGCCCTGCTTGTAATTCCCGATATCAAGCTCAGCGACAAAGGGCTTTTTGATGGCAGGAAGTTTGAGTTTATTCCCCTTATGAAATAGGGTTGAGTTTTGAGGGTTGAGTTTTGAGTTAGTTAATAGTGATTAGGGACTAGTTTGTTTACAGCATCCATGGCTCCAAGCATTACTAAGAAATTGCCACAGAGGCTCAGGGATCACAGAGTTTCACAGTTACAAAGTCACTACCCAGACCTATTACATACTGCCTGCTTAACTATCAACTGTCAACTAACTCAACCCTCAACCCTATAAAAAACCCGAATCATTGCTTGCCCTCAGGCTAACAATGATCCGGAAATTTGTTTGATAATATATTCCCTATAGGGGGTATTATCGAAGGATCTTTAAATCGCGTTTACTCAGCGTTACAACGGTTGATACAATCAACAATCTCTTTCAGAGTTTTACTCTTCAGTGAGTAAAAGATCTTTTTTCCGTCCCTTTTTGATAGTAAAACACCTTTGTTTTTCAGGATGTTGAGGTGATGAGAGGCTGATGCCTGCTCAATGTTCAGTTTCCTGTAAATCTCGGTTACACTCATCTTGGGTTTGTCGTTCAGCAATTCAATAATCGCAATTCTCATAGGATGGGCAATAGCTCTCAGCTTACTTGCAGCCAACTCTAACTTGTTTACTTCCAACACAACTTTTTTCATTTTAAATAATTTTTGGCAAATCTAATACAAATTAACATCTCAGACAAATAAATATGTATATTCTTTCAACTAACATTACTTGAATTCCACTGTCCAGTCTTCTTCAAAGCTCCATCCTGCCCTTACTTCGATCACATCATGGTAATATACTACCGGCTCGGGTTGGCGTTTTTCGAGGAAGTCCCCGGTGTCCCATTTCCCATTATGGTTAAGGTCGGCAAAGGCCTTTATAATATATTTAGCCGGTTTGAGAAGGTCCCAGTTGATGGTCGATTCCCGTCCCAGTATCTCTTCCCTGACCATTTCTTCCTTTTCGGTCATGAGTTGGATCACCAGTTGTTCATAGGGCGAGGCATTGACGACATTCAGTGTGTATAGTCCATAGTCCTCATAACTATTTGTGTTGAAGCGGAATTCGGTGCTGTCGTTATTTCTGCCCAACACATCTGTCAGTACCGAATCGGGGAAGAAAAGGATATAAGTGGTGTTTTCTTTTAGTTCATGGTCGAGCCTGATCATTCGATCGGCCTGTTCGTAAACCTCCAGCACCGGCTGCAGACTGTCAACGCCTTCCACCAGGATGAAACGCGAAAAGTCATATTCCAGGAAAGGATATCCGGTTTTTAGCACGAAATTCTCGAAATAGGGGAATGGAGATTTGGTGTTGCTGATCACATTTAGTACCTGGCTCTTTTTCCGCTCCTTTTTTCTCTGGGGGATATCTTTCTCCATCAGCGAGAAGGAGATAGTATCGAAAACAGTAGTATCCTGGCTGATCTTCAGGCTTATGGTGTCCAGACTTTCGCTCATAATGTAGTATCTCAGGGTGTCGAGGCCCTTGTTCCACTCTTCCAGCATCCAGTTGTCGGGTACGGGGGTTAGGGGAGTGATCAGCACATCATTGGCCGGGTAGCTAAAGATGAAACGCAGCACCCGTTTCCTGGGTTTATCTGCACCCAGCAAGCGCTGAATGGTGTCAGGAGTTTCCTTGAATATGAACAAGGTATAGAAGCCTTCCTCTACTGAATCGGATGGGATGCTGTCGGCAATCAGAAGATCGCTCACCATCAGGTTGGTATCGTAAAGGAGCTCTTCCACAATCTCTTCGCCGATCTCATCCAGCAACTCGGCCTGTCCTTGTATTTCCATATCCACCAGGGTATCTTCCGGCAGCATGGCAAGCGAATCCATCTGCAAGCTGTCGGGCACTTCCCGGACCATATAGATGGGCGCTATCAGGCTGTCGAGGAAGGCGATATCTTCATTGGCCTGGTCATAGGTGGCGCTAAGGTTGTCGTCGGCCAGGGCAAACATCATGTAATCTCCGCCACGAAGATTGTTGATCACATAAAACCCGGCCGGGTTGGTACGGGTAAGGTAAGCGGGCTTCACCAGATAGGGCAGGCTGTCGAAGGGGATGGTGTCGTTGTCATCTTCGTACAGCATCACGAGCACATCCTCGCGCGGCTTCAGGTCAAAAGCGTTGATCACCTCTCCGATCACAGAGAGGGAGTCGATCTTGTCGCCGGTAGAAAACACATAGTTGTAATTTTCTATGGGATTTCCTTCGGTAAGGTCTTTTATCGACTTCCCAAAGAAAATGGAATAGGTGGTGCTGTCGTATAGCTCTTCGTCGATGGTGATGATCACCAACTTTCCCCTGGTCTTGATATCCGGTGTATTTTGCAGGGGCGGGGAGATAAATACCTCTTTGGTCACATCCGATACCGTCACAAACTCATTAAACTTGAGCACGATCTTGCTTGCTTCGAAATGCGTAGTGTAATTAGGAGGATCCGATTCCAGCACCTGCGGGGCATAGATGTCACGCGGTCCGCCACCCGGCGCTTTCATGTTAGCGCAATAAGCACATAACATGAGCAAAGCCCCTGCCAGCGTTATCCATATTACACGTTTTAGCATATTACAAAGATAGAAATTAAT
>JAGLYE010000144.1 GCA_023132505.1 Bacteroidales bacterium
TCACTTGGTGAACTCGACCTGAACATCCTTATGGTGGATTACGACAAGGATCATGGTATTGGTAAAAAAGAGATCATCGATGTTTGGTGCCGGGGCGGTGGAAATAACTGTAATCTCGTATTATCCCTCATCAAATTCATGTGGTTGTCAGAGAATTGGAAGAATGCAAAGATACGTATACTGATGATCAATTATGTCAATGATGAAAAAGAGATGTTGATCCGTGATATTGAAGACATTCTTGAAACGGTAAGAATGGATGCAGAGATTAAGGTTATCAACAACCAGATCGAAAAACGTCCTGTAAATGAACTTATTGAGGTTGAATCCTCAAACTCTGATATTGTTTTTCTCGGAATACCTGATATCCGTGACGGTGCAGAACAGGATTATGTAAACCAGGTCAACAGGCTTTGCCAGAATGTGGGCACGGTAGTACTGGTGAAAGCATCATCACACTTCAAAGATTTAGAGATCGGCCGGAACAAGGGGATGGTAAAACAGGAAAAATCAGACTATACAGGTGATGATATTGACCTGGTGATCAGCAGAAAATTAAAGGTCCCTGAAATTGACTACCCTGAAGACCCTGTTGCAGCTGAACAGATCAGAACGGTCTTCAACGAGGTCAAATCCATGAACGAAGATGTGTTCAACACCCTCATCGTCGACCTCTTCAGCCTTAACCGATCGGTATATGCAGAGATCGTTAAGTCATCCAACAAACTGTTGCAGGACCTTAAGGAAGAGCTGCCATCCATAAAGGGAGATGAACAATGGAAAGAAAGGATCAGGGAGACTTACCGTGCAATCTTCAGCAAGACGCTGGAGATCATTGACAAGCAGGAAGACGGGGCTTTTAATGAACAGGAAGAGATACTGCGAAGCGTCGTCGGCATGTGCAAGGAAAAGTGTTCTGGCATTATTCATCACGCACCCGAAGTCATCTTTAAGGGCATCAATCGCTCTGATCTGACCATTAAAAGAGGCGATAGCTGGAAAACGATCCGGTATAAATTGAGAAAACAATTATTATATGGTTCTTTCAGCGGCACCAAAAATCAAAAAGTCCGCTACCGCAAGTTGATCGCATCCCATTTCGATAAACATATCTATGCTGAATTAACTGAGGTATTCCAAAACTGGGGTATGATCAGCTTCCAGCAAGTGATCAAGACCCAGGGGTTGAATAATCGGATCTTCGACCATTACTTTCTGCTTAACAAGCTGACGCCTGATGGTAAAACAGCAGCGATCATGGAAGAAAAGATGATAGGCTATAAGGATTTCCGTGAGCAGATCGACAAACTGAATGAAGCCTCGCTCCAGACCTTCTATACCCTGATGCTCAATAAGACTATGTATGTGGTCAGGCAACTCAGTAAAGAATTGCGCCAGGCTAACAGTTCGGAATTCATCAAAAAAAATGAAAAGCTCGCCCTGGCACGAGAAGAACAGGCTATGTTGTTCAATACCATTCCGAAAAAATGGAAAGACAACCAGGTCCTTCTGAATAATTTCACGAGGATCGAACTGGAACTATTCAATTTTATTATCCGCGCCAAAGACATATTGCACAGCTTTTATCTGTCTCTGGATGCACAGATCGATCGTCAATATTTATCCTATCTGGAAAACATTGAAGCTGCAAAGCACCATTCAACACAGATCTTTCACGACACCCTTGCCGATGTTGCGGCACAGCTGGATGCCGGTAAATTTGAAGAAGATTGGGATGAAACACTATCAGAAACCCTGAAAGAACTCCGAGTACTCGCCGATGAAATCAGTGATAAGATCGCCCTGATGGAAAGGTCGATATTCGACAATTTCAAAACATCACAGTTTAATGACCACAAGGCAGCAAGCCTGAGGGCAAGAAAGTTAGTGAGCCATATCCTGCAACAAGAGTTTCTATTAGCCATTGAGGATACAACCACAGAAACAAGGGATTGGTTCAATAAAGAGATCAGCAACACCATTGAGCTTATCGGGCAAAGCATGACCATATTAAGCATGCTAAAAAATGATGTAAGCAAGGCAACTGATATGCCCCAATTAGCAGAAACCATTAACACATTTAATAAGCAGTTGCAAAACGCCGATAAGAATAAGCTGCGCATGCTGAACCAGATTCGGGAAAGAACCAATGCCCTTGCCGATAAATTCTCGCTGAATGCCTTAACCCGTCGTAGCACTGTTTTTAGAAAATTCATTCGATAGTATCATAAAACCGGCCTGAGGGATGGCCAAAATTAAAAGAAAGATGGTCACACAAGCGCTTATTGATCCGAGGAGTATTGTTGTTATAGGAGGATCCAATGATATCCACAAACCCGGCGGAAAGGTCCTGAAGAACCTTATTGATGGTAAGTTTAAAGGGGAAATCTATGTTACAAATCCAAAGGAAGCTAAAGTCCTTGGGATCAAATGCTATAACGAGCCATCGGAATTACCTGATGTTGATCTTGCAATAATCGCCATTGCGGCGAAGTACATCCCCGATACAGTCGCCATATTGGCAAAGGAAAAGAATACACGTGGATTCATCATCCTTTCAGCCGGCTTTAGTGAAGAAAGTGAAGAAGGAAAAGAACTGGAAAAACAAATCGTCGATACTGTCGATAGTGTTGGTGGCAGTCTGATAGGTCCTAATTGCATAGGCGTTATGACCCCTGAATACCATGGAGTATTTACTTTGCCCATTCCTAAACTCGACCTGCATGGATGTGATTTTATCAGTGGATCGGGAGCAACTGCCTGCTTCATTATGGAGGCAGGAATTCCGATGGGGCTTCCTTTTGCAAGATTGTTCAGCGTTGGCAACAGTGCACAGATGGGTGTTGAAGAAATCCTTCAATACATGGATGAGAACTATGAAGAAGGCAAAAGCCCTAAAGTAAAGCTGCTGTATATTGAAAATATCGACAAGCCGACACTGTTGTTAAAGCATGCCTCTTCACTCATCAGAAAGGGTTGTCGCATCGCAGCTATCAAAGCTGGCTCTACAGAGGCCGGAAGCAGGGCGGCATCGTCACATACCGGGGCATTGGCAAGTTCTGATATAGCAGTAAACGCATTATTTAAAAAATCAGGAATTGTAAGATGCTATGGTCGTGAAGAACTAATTTCGGTTGCCAGTATCTTCATGTATCCCGAATTGAAGGGTGATCGGCTGGCAGTGATCACACATGCCGGCGGACCTGCAGTAATGCTTGCCGATGCTCTCTCACACAATGGACTGAAGGTACCCCATATCGATAACGATTATGCTGATGAACTGTTGGAACATCTCTTCCCCGGATCATCGGTTTCCAATCCGATCGACTTTCTGGCAACAGGAAATGCGGAGCAGCTGGGGACCATTATCGACTATTGTGACAGGAAATTCGATGAGATCGATGGTATGGTTGTGATCTTCGGCACACCCGGTCTCTTCCCGATATTTGATGTTTATGAACTTCTCAATGAAAAAATAGAGACATCGAAGAAACCTATTTACCCCATTCTTCCTTCAACTTATACTGCAACTGAAGAGATAAGGTCTTTTATTGATAAAGGACGGATAATCTTTTCTGATGAGGTAGTGTTCGGGCGTGCCCTCACCAGAGTCATGAAAAGCGATGCCCCGGCAGCCCAACACCCGGAACTCCCGGAAGTGGATACAGTCCGTATCAGGGAGGTCATCGATAGTTGTGATGAGGGTTACATAGAACCAGAAAAAGTTCAGATCTTACTTGATGCAGCTGGTATCCCCCGGATCCCTGAGGCAGTGATTAATAAAATAAATGATGCTGTGAGTGCAGCATCAGATATGGGCTTTCCGGTAGTGATGAAAGCCGTTGGTCCTGTTCATAAATCGGATGTGGGCGGGGTCATACTTAACATAAACACTGAATCTGAAGTAAGGGATGCTTTTCGAAAGATCATGGAGATCCCTGAAACACATTCTGTATTGATCCAACCCATGTTCAGCGGGATCGAATTGTTTGCCGGTTCCAAGCGTGAAGATAAATTCGGCCATTTGGTGTTGTGCGGGCTGGGAGGGATCTTCATTGAAGTGCTGAAAGACGTGAAGGCAGGTTTATGCCCCTTGTCCAAAGATGAGGCTCTCCTAATGATCAGAAGGCTGAAGGGCTATAAGATCCTGCAAGGGCTGAGAGGACAGAAAGGCATAGATGAAAACAAATTTGCAGAGATCATTACACGGCTTTCTGCATTACTCATCACCGCCCCGGAGATCTTTGAAATGGACCTCAACCCGCTCATCGGCAATGAAAAGATCATCCTGGCAGTGGATGCAAGGATAAACATTAAAAAGTCGTAGGCCTCTATGATCACAAAACTTATTGTTATTGCATTGTACGGAGCCATGATCATCACGGTGGGGATTATTGGCCTGAGAAAAACACGATCGTTTAACGATTTCTTCCTTGGCGGTGGCAAGGTCGGGCCCTGGATGACTGCCTTTTCATACGGAACAGCCTATTTCAGTGCCGTGCTATTTATCGGCTTTGCCGGGAAGATAGGATGGAACTTTGGCTATTCAGGTCTTTGGATCGCACTCTTCAATGCCTTAGTCGGGGTTTTGGTCGTATGGGCTGTATTTGGCTGGAAAATCAAGCAGATATCTGTCAATTTCAAAGTAAGCACTATGTGCGAATACCTTGAAAAAAGATACAACAGCCCGTTTTTGAAATTATTCGGCGCCATTGTCATCTTCATATTCATGATACCATACAGCGCTGCTGTATTTATGGGACTTTCCTACTTGTTCACATCCAACTTCAACCTTGAATACTGGCATGCCCTCACGTTCATCGGCATCTTTACAGCCTCATATATTGTCCTTGGAGGGTATAAATCCATGGCCATGATCGATATGATCTTTGGCATTATCATGACTATAGGGGTAATCATTCTTTACTTCTCCACAGTGCATGAAGGCGGTGGTATGGACATGATCACCAACACCCTTAAAGCCATTGAACCCAAGCTAACACATGCCGTAGGTCCTCCGGGTTTCTGGTCTTTATTCTCATTGATCTTCCTGACAAGCGTAGCCCCCTTTGCCATGCCGCAACTGGTGCAGAAATTCTATGCCATCCGCGACAGAAAATCGATCAGGACCGGGATGATCGCATCTACATTTTTTGCATTACTCATAGGTGGGGTTGCATACTA
>JAGLYE010000145.1 GCA_023132505.1 Bacteroidales bacterium
GCTGTCTTTTAACATAATTACTAAATATTATGTAGACTCTTTTCAGGACGAGACAAAGTGTTTCATGTTCCCTGTTCCATGTTCATTATTCTTTATTCCCCCCATAAGCTTTAATGATCTTAATCACCAGCTTATGACGTATGATGTCATTTTCGTTCAGATAAATGAAATCAATGTCTTTGGTATCTTTCAGTATCCTGGCTGCATGGATCAGGCCGGATTCCTGTTTGGGAGGCAGGTCGATTTGAGTAATATCACCTGTGACAATAAATTTTGATGAGCACCCCATACGGGTAAGGAACATCTTTAGCTGGTTTGGGGTGGTGTTTTGTGCTTCGTCGAGAATGGCAAAAGCATGATCGAGTGTACGTCCGCGCATAAACGCCAGCGGGGCGACCTCAATGGTGCCATCTTCCAGGTAGGATAGTAATTTTTGTGTTGGGAGCATATCCCGCAGCGCATCATAAAGTGGTTGTAAATATGGATCCAGCTTGTCTTTCAGGTCACCAGGCAGAAAGCCGAGGTTTTCCCCGGCCTCCACAGCAGGCCTGGTAAGGATGATCCTTTTTACTTCTTTGTTTTTCAGAGCCCTGACGGCCAATGCAACTGCAGTATATGTTTTTCCGGTTCCGGCGGGGCCAATGGCTAAGATCAGGTCATGCTTATCGCTGCTTATAACCATCTTTCGCTGGTTGACAGTACGGGCCTTAACCAATAATCCTTCACGGCCAAACACCAACACATCCTCATTCTTACCTCCCTTGGTCTGTGTTACAATGGTATCTTCTTCCGTACCCATGATCTGCATAACATCATTCTCAATAATCCTTCCAAAACGTTCAAAAGAAGCGAGTAACAAAGAAAACCTGCGTTCAAACTCACTTAAGTCCTTTGCAGTGCCTGTAATCCTGATGATATGCCCACGTGCAATGATCTTCAAACGGGGGAACAACTTTTTGATCAGGTTGAGGTTGCTGTCGTTCACACCGTAGATTTCCAGCGGGCTGTAAGCTTCTATGGAGATGGTTTTTTCGTTCATAGTTTAACGGAATCCGTATTTCTGTGATCAAAGTTAGTCAAAAAACGACATGGCATGCCATACTTGATATAGTTGCTGGTTTCTGGTTTCTGGTTACTGGCTACTGGTTGCTGTCAACTGTCTACTGCCTATTGCCCAAATTATTAAAATGCTTACTTTTGATGTCATTATTAAACCAGCATAAGAAGGAAGTAAATGCCCATAATTACATTAACCAGCGATTGGGGAACCAAAGATCACTACCTTGCTTCAGTAAAGGGTGCGATCCTGAAGCAGATACCTGAGGCCCGGATCATCGACATCTCCCACCACATCCCCCCGCATAACCTGACACAGGCCGCATTCATACTTAAAAATTGTTATCGGGATTTTCCACCCGGTACCATTCATATCATTGGGGTGAGCACCGAGGAGTCGGAGGCAAACCCGCATACAATTGTCCTTGCTGAAGAACAGTATTTCATTGGTGCTGATAATGGAATTTTTTCGTTGATATTCGAGGAACCACCTGAAAAGATATTTGAAATTAATTTGATGCAGGATTCAGCCTTTTTCACCTTTTCCTCGCGCGACCGCTTTGTTAAAGCAGCTGCCCTGATTGCAAAAGGTGATGATATATCAAAACTTGGCCACGAACGTAAGTCCCTTAATGAAAAGATACTTTTTGCCCCGGTAGTTGATAAAAATATTATCAAGGGAATAGTGATCTATATTGACAATTATAAAAATGTGATCACCAACATCCGGCAGGATATGTTCAGGGAGATTGGCAAGAACAGAAAGTTCACCATCAGCTTCAGGGGAGAGGAGATCCATCGCATTTATGAATCATATTCGGATGTGCCGGTAGGAGAAATCCTCGCGCTCTTTGGCTGTAACGGACACCTCGAGATTGCCATGAATAACGGTAAGGCCGGCAACCTGCTCGGCCTGAACCAAGATGACCCGGTCAGGGTGGAATTCCATGATTAAACGACAATCGCCTAATCATACTATTTCTTACTCCTTCCCGTTTCCATTAAAATCATTAATTTAGCACCTTGCTTCCAGCATTGCAGATATAGAAAGATGTTCGTATTATTACGTAAGGAAATCGAAGGTTTTTTAAGTTCCCTCATTGCATATATTGTAATCGTGGTATTCCTGTTTGTGGTGAGCTTCTTTCTGTGGGTGATCAGGTTTGGACATAATATTATCGCAAATGGCTATGCCAGTATTGATGGTTTGTTTGCAATTGCCCCTATGGTATTTTTATTTCTGATCCCGGCTATCACAATGAGGATGTTTGCTGAAGAAAAAAAAGGAGGCACAATAGAAACGCTTCTTACACAGCCGATTACAGATTTGCAGATTATCCTGGCTAAATTCTTTGCAGGCTTTATCCTGGTGATTTTCTCATTATTGCCAACTCTGGTTTATTACTATTCAGTGTATCAGTTGGGTTTGCCACCGGGAAATATTGATTCAGGGGCAATGTGGGGTTCCTATATCGGACTTCTATTCCTGGGAGCAACATTTGTTGCAATCGGTTTGTTTGCATCTTCTGTCACCGACAATCAAATTGTTTCATTTATCCTTGCAGCACTTATTTCAGGCTTTTTTTACCTGGGATTTGAATTCATATGGCCTCTTGATATATTCAGCAATTTCGGATTGATAATTTCATCGCTTGGCATAGTGGCCCACTATGAATCGATCAGCCGTGGAGTGATCGATAGCAGGGACCTGATATATTTTCTCAGTGTGATCGCATTCTTCCTGCTGTTGACAAAGTTCTCGCTGGCAAGCCGGAAATGGTAAATTATATAATGTTACTATAAAATACAATGATTAATAAAAAGATAAACCAGAAACGCAACAGCTGGATACGGCTGGCTCTGGGTATTGTGATCATTGTGTTCTTGAATGTAATCAGCACACAGCTTTTTACACGTATAGACCTAACGGCAGAAAAACGATATACCGTTAGCGATGAGACAAAAGCCTTGCTCAGGAATCTGGATGACATTGTATATTTTCAGGTTTATCTCGAAGGTGACCTTTCACCGCGATACGAACGGCTGCAAAGGACTACCCGGGAAATGCTTGACGAGTTCAGGGTTTATTCTGACAAAATACACTATGAATTTATCAACCCTTCAGCAAGCGAAGATCCAAAGGACAGATATAATACACATGAAAACCTGAAAGCCCGTGGACTGATTGCTGCTGAAGTACGGGAAGATGATGCAGAAGGCGTGAAGTTCCAGATCATATTTCCGGGAGCAATTGTTTCATACAAATCCAGGGAATTGCCACTTCAATTACTCCGTCCTGAAAGGAGAGCCACTGTAGACCAAATGGTAAACAGATCAATTGAGGATATTGAGTTTAACCTTGCTTATGCAATCAAGCTGGTAACTAATGAAGAAAAACCAAAGATTGCTTTTATTGAAGGGCATGGTGAGTTGGCATTGAATGAAACTGCTGATATAACACAGGCCCTGCAGGAAAACTATATCGTAGAACGGATCAGATTGAATGAAAGGGTGAATATACTTACAGAAAGAGAAGAGTCTGATTCCGGAAAACTCGCAATAAGAAATAAGTATAAAGCCATTGTCATTGCCGGTCCGGATTCTGTTTTCAGCGAAAAGGATAAATTCATTATCGACCAGTATATCATGCATGGAGGGAAGGTTCTCTGGTTAGTCGATCCTGTTTTTGCAAGCATGGACAGCCTGCAGTTTGGTGGAGCCACTATGGGTATAACAAATAACATATACCTCGATGATATGTTATTTAATTATGGGGTGCGATTGAATACTAACCTCCTCATGGATCTGATAGCCCTTCCTATACCTGTAACATCGAGAGAAGTGGCCGGCCAACCGCAATTTGATTTTTACCCCTGGTATTTCTTCCCGCTGGTAACTCCTCAAATAAATCATCCGGTGGTAAGCAATCTTAGTGCTGTGATGACGAATTTTGTCAGTAGCATAGATACAATACGGATCCCCGGCATAAAAAAGACTTTCCTGTTGAATACATCACCTTACTCACGCAGCATGAATGCACCTGTGTATATTAACCTTAATATTATGGGGTATGAACCGGACGAGGCCATGTATACCGAAGAGTTCCTGCCGGTTGCGGTTCTGTTGGAAGGGCAGTTCACTTCCCTGTTCAAAAACCGCATCCAGCCATCTTTGCTCTACAGCAAGGAAATAGGTTTTGTGGAGAAAAGTGCACATACGTCCATGATCGTAGTGGCCGATGGAGATGTAATTCGTAACCAGTTGCATAATTCCAAAAGATATCCGCTTCCACTTGGTTATGACCAATATACCGAGCAAACCTTCGGGAACAAGAAATTTATTTTAAATGCCATCGATTATCTCATTGAAGGATCTGATCTGATCACGATCCGTTCCCGGGAATTAAAACTCCGCTTGCTGGACAATACTTACCTGAAAAATAATGAGCTTAAGTGGAAAGTGATCAATGTTGCCATTCCGCCGCTCCTGGTCATTATTTTTGGAATAATATATATCTTCATCAGGAAAAAACGATATTCAGCTTAATTTACCTCTTTGCCAATGAAAAGAAATAAACTTCTGCTTATCCTAACCCTTGTAATAGTAATTATCGGGATCTTGTTTCTGATCAACAGAAAATATACGACCCTTGATGATACTGAAAGTGGCTTTGCTATTGAAGACACATCAATTGTAGTTAAAATTTTCATGGCTGACAAGAATAACCGGAGCGTTAAATTGACAAAGGAGTCTCCCGGAAAATGGACCCTTAATGATAAATACCTGGCGCATAATTATAACATCAGTATGTTGCTGGGAACAATGAAAGACCTTAAAGTGCGCTACCCGGTGTCTCTGGCAGCGAGGGACAATGTGATAAGGCGCCTTGCTACAATTGCCCGAAAAGTTGAGATCTACCAGGAAGTTTACCGGATCAACCTTTTTAACCGGATCAAATTGTTCCCGCATGAAAAGCTGACCCGAACCTATTATGTGGGAGATGCCACACAGGATAACATAGGGACTTTTATACAGATGGAAGGTGCTGAACAGCCTTATGTCGTTTTTATCCCAAGGCTGAGAGGATATGTTTATCCGCGTTATTCCACTGACGAAGATGAT
>JAGLYE010000146.1 GCA_023132505.1 Bacteroidales bacterium
TTCTCTATTCTCTATTCTCTCCCCCTAATAAGATTCAACGCACTCCCCGCCTTGAACCATTCAATCTGGTTCTCATTATAGCTATGGTTCACCGCGAAGGTATCCGTGATTCCGTCAGTATGGTGCAGTATAACGCTTAGCTGCTGTCCGGGCCGGAAATCCGTCAGACCGTTGATGTCGATCCTGTCGTCTTCCTGCACCTTGTCGTAATCTGCTTTATCGGCAAAGGTCAGCCCCAGCATACCTTGCTTCTTCAGGTTGGTCTCATGGATCCTGGCAAATGATTTTACCAAAACTGCTTTAACGCCCAGGTTGCGCGGTTCCATGGCAGCATGCTCCCTGGAAGAGCCTTCTCCGTAATTTTCGTCTCCAATGACCACACTTCCCGGGCCGTTTGATTTATAGTAGCGGGCTGTATCAGGCACGGCCGCGTATTCACCTGTAACCTGATTCTTCACTTCGTTGGTGGCATCATTAAAAGCATTCAAGGCACCGATAAGCATATTATTGGAGATATTATCGAGGTGACCGCGGAAGCGAAGCCATGGCCCTGCCATGGAGATATGGTCAGTGGTACATTTCCCTTTTGCCTTGATCAGGAGGTTCAGGCCTTTATAGTCCTTTCCATCCCATGCTGCAAAAGGTGTCAGTATCTGCAATCGTTCAGATGAGGGATCCACAACAATATCTATATTGCTCCCGTCAGCAGCAGGAGCCTGATAACCGGCATCTTCCACAGCAAAACCCTTTACAGGGAATTCGAGGCCCTGTGGCTCTTCCAATTTCACCTTTTGTCCATCTTCCGATTCAAGGTAATCTGTCATCGGGTTGAAGGTCAGGTCGCCGGCAATGGCAAAGGCAGTCACCATCTCAGGTGAGGCCACAAAGCTATGCGTATTGGGATTGCCGTCATTCCTTTTGGCAAAGTTCCTGTTGAAGGAGGTCATGATAGAGTTCTTCTCCTGCTTCCCGGCACCATGCCTTGCCCACTGGCCGATACAAGGGCCACAGGCATTGGCCAGCACCACCCCGCCGATCTTCTCAAAAACATCAAGATATCCGTCACGTTCAACGGTATAACGAACCAGCTCGGAGCCGGGTGTCACTGTAAATTCTGACTTCACTTTCAGGTTTTTATCAATGGCTTGCTTCGCCAGCGATGCTGCCCTGGTAATATCCTCATAGGAAGAGTTTGTACAGCTGCCGATCAGCCCTACTTCCATTTTTTCCGGCCACCCATTCTCTTTTACTGCTTTTGCAAACTCTGATAATGGCGTAGCGAGGTCAGGTGTAAAGGGACCATTGATATAAGGTTCCAACTCTGAAAGGTTGATCTCGATCAACTGGTCAAAATATTTTTCAGGGTCAGCATAAACTTCTTCATCTCCGGTCAGGTGTACAGCCACCTTATCTGCTTCGGCAGCCACTTCCTCCCTGCCGGTGCCGGCAAGGTATTCGCGCATCCTGGCATCATAACCAAAGACAGAAGTAGTGGCACCGATCTCAGCACCCATATTACATATAGTTCCTTTTCCGGTACATGAAATGCTTTCGGCACCTTCACCAAAGTATTCCACAATTGCACCTGTACCGCCTTTCACGCTAAGGATACCTGCCACCTTCAGGATCACATCTTTCGCAGAAGCCCAGCCGCTGAGTTTGCCTGTAAGCTTAATACCAATGAGTTTAGGGAATTTCAGTTCCCAGGGTATGCCGGCCATCACATCCACGGCATCGGCACCGCCAACACCAATGGCAAGCATTCCAAGTCCACCCGCATTCACTGTATGTGAATCGGTTCCTATCATCATGCCTCCGGGGAAAGCATAATTCTCAAGAACTACCTGGTGGATGATCCCCGCCCCTGGTTTCCAGAAGTCGATACCATATTTATTTGAAACTGATGCAAGGAAATCATATACCTCCTTATTCGTGGCATTCGCCGTTTTCAAGTCTTCATCAGCACCTGCCCTGGCCTGAATAAGGTGGTCGCAATGAACCGTTGACGGAACCGCAACTTTTTCCCTTCCGGCTTGCATAAACTGCAGCAGGGCCATCTGTGCAGTGGCATCCTGCATGGCTACTCTGTCGGGATTGAAGTCAACATAGGATTCACCCCGTGTATAGGCTTTTGAAGCTTCACCTTCATCAAGGTGTGAATAAAGTATTTTCTCGGTGAGGGTCAGAGGCCTTCCAACTACATTTCCTGCTGCTTCGATACGTGATGCCATCTGCACATACACGTTTCTGATCATATTTAAGTCAAATACCATGTAATAAAATTTCTTGTCTTATTAGTTTTGGGTGATGAAAGAAATCATCTTATTAATATTACAATTCCTGCTTCCTTTTGTTTAATCACGGGCCAAAAAAGATCAATAATCAATCCAATGGTTTCCAGTCGGCAAAATGATCTGAAACCACAAAGGTTTTCGGTTCGGTAGTATAGAAGTCATTTGAGTTATATGTCCAGCCCATTGTAGCCGATCCTCCTGCACTTTCAGTTGTGATCAGGAAACGGTTCGACAGGTGGCCGAAATAATTGGCCTGGTTGCGGGGCAGTTTCTGATCGCCCCCACTCGGATCGACCGGTATCCATCCATAATTTGGAAGGTACACTTCCACCCAGCGATGGAAAACATCGTCCATGCAATCATCATCGCCCCTTACCACCACTGCGCCGACATAACGTGCGGGCAGGCCTGCTGCGCGACACATGGAAATATATACGAAGCTGTACTCTGAACATGAACCATTGCCACGTTCCAGCACCGTGGGTGCAGTATTCCATCCGCCTGCCATCTCATAATACATTTCATCCATGAGGTAGTTATATATTTTCCGGGCGATCCAGTACGGATTTTTTTCATCCCCAACAATTTGTTCAACAGCCTCTGCAATAACAGGGTGCTCCAACTGGTACTTTTCATTATTCTCATAGTAAACTTCCGGAATGTCGTCCGGCATCTCATCCAGGCCACCTACCTTGTCAGGATAAATAAAATACCTGATCTCAGAGATCTTTGCTGTGATCACCATTTGAGCTTCCACTTTTTCTCCGGGTTCTACATTTTCATAATTGTAATGTACTGTTTTCTGTCCGCTCTTATCTGTCACAAAACCATGGTACCCACTTGCAAACTCAACATCTTCTATCACCTGGTTATCCCTGTTAACAGGTATTGCAAGATGGATATCGCCACTGAGCATTTTCCCGGGACCAAAATTCGTAAGCATGTGGGTATAGGTAACCCGGGCATGTCGTTCATTCTTCAGCACAAAAAGGTCGTCATCTTTTGCCTTGAGGCAAAACAGTTTGTCTTCCTGTGAATCAACGGCCCATACATTTTTTCCATCCCATGCCAGTCCACGTGTAAAGGCACCCGGTGCGTCAGTGATGATCAGCACCTGCCCATTCTCCGGATCAACCATATACACCTCATCCATGATGCGGTCCGACACCCAGAGGTATTTGCCGTCAAATGCCAGTCCGCGTGGATCATTGGCCGGCGAACGCAATGTTTTTATTGTGGTTCCGTCGTCAGGACTGAACTGAATGATCTCATCAGTCTTTTCATCAACACACCAAAGGTAGGTACCATCCCAGGCAAGGTCGCGGGGCCTGCCGGTTGGTGCATCGATCACTTTTAGCACCATTCCATCTTCGGGTGAAAGTTTATAGATCAGCCCACGATAGTTTTCAGATAATGGTATACCGCCCTTAACATCTGCACACCAGAGAAATTCCCCATCCCAGGCAAGACCTGTTGGCCAGTAGGCCGGAGAAGGAATCTCTTTAATAATTTTTCCGCTTTGCGGGTCAACACAATATAGTATCTGGGTCTTACGGTCGGCAAGCCAGAGGTGCTTCCCGTCAAAGGCGAGTCCTGTAGGGAACTGACCGGGGGTATCAAAAGCTTTAAGTATCTCACCCGGATGGGCCAGCACAGCTGCAGGTACGAATATTGCTGCAATCATTAAAATTGCCAGAATTTGTTTGAACTTTTCCATGATGTTTGTTTTAATATTCCATTAAGCCCCGGCCGGTCTTTTTGATCTTCTTTTCCTCTTTCAGGTCGATGATCAGCTTATCAAGGATGCCATTGATAAAAACCTTGCTCTTGGCGGAGCTGTAATATTTTGAGATATCGATATACTCGTTCAGGGTGACCTTTATGGGTATGGAAGGAAATTCCATGAGCTCAGCCAGGGCCATTTTGATCAATATTATATCCATCAGAGCAATGCGATCGAGTTCCCAGTTCTTTGCCTTATCGTCGATCAGCTCTGCATATTTATCACTGTTGAGGATTGTTTTATGAAAGAGACCAAGCATGAATTCCCTGTCTTCCTCCAGCTCATCAATCCCAAGAAGTTCCGGAAATACTTTGTATTCATCATCAGAGCTATCCAGCGATTTCAGCAGTTTCATCAAGAGCAGGTTTGCAGTATGATATGCATCAAAAGCCCAGTAAACAGACTTGCTTTCATAATAGTATTCAAGCAATTCAAATCCTAACAAGGTTTTCTTAATAATTCTTACAAGCAGGTTCAGGTCATGCTCGTATGAATCCTCAATCTGTTCAATATACTTTTGATAATAACCACTGTCTTTGAGGGTCAGGTATGCTTTACGGACCATTCCCTGCTCGTCCGACCAGTTGATCTTCAGCTTATCGTGCATTTTCCTGAATTCCCGGTTGTCCTCAATCTGTTTCAGTCCTTTGTTCTCAACAAACTTAAGGCTTGGATTCAGGTCATCCTCGGTCGGGAAGAACTTTTTTTTGTTCTCTACTATCCTGTTCGCAGCATAGTCTTTGATCTCAATAAGAAAAGAAAGTTGATAAATAATGAGTTCATGGATCTTATCTATGCTGACGAGGAGTTGTTTCTCGCCTTTGGCCAGATCATCATTACCACCTTGGAAGAAGGCATATGCTGCCTGTAATACTTTGATCCTTAAGTGCCTTCTACTCAGCATATGGGTATGAACGAAATGGTTTACAATTAATCCTGAAGCTGCAAATGTAGAGATTTATCTAAAGAGTTCCTATAAAATTCCATCCCGATAGCTATCCAAAATACAAAATACAAAATACAAAGTCCAATGAAACTCCAAATTTCAAATTTCAAATTTCAAAAAAACTTCAAACTTCAAACTCCAAAC
>JAGLYE010000147.1 GCA_023132505.1 Bacteroidales bacterium
AAATTTCCCCGGACACCAGTAATTTACAATTTAATTTTAGATATCGGATATTGGATATCAAACATCGAATATCAACCCAACACCCAACACTCAACCCTCAACACCAATGACGCGGTAGTATCAGTTTTTTGCTTAAATTTGATGCAAAACCAATCTTTATTCTTATGAAAAAACTATCCCTGCTGCTACTCAGCATGATAAGTACATTTTTTCTTATCAGTCAAACACCCGGAACCCTCGATCTTTCTTTTGGCAATAACGGTATCATACTGACTGATGTCGGCGGGGTGGATAATGGCTGCCGAGCATCTGCCATACAAGCCGATGGCAAGATCGTGCTGGGTGGCTTTGCTTATGACGGAAGTAACAACAATTTTTCATTTATACGCTACCTGCCTGACGGAACTTTGGATAACACTTTTGGTTCGGGGGGAATTATGACTGTAAGTTTTAGTGGTTCGGGCGATGAACTCCGGGACATCGCTATTCAGGCCGATGGCAAGATCGTCGCGGTAGGGTACACTGACAGTGGCGGTTCTGGTTCAAAAATGGTACTGATGAGACTGAATACCGACGGGTCTCTCGATAATACATTCAGCATCGATGGTACGGTAATCATTGAATTCGGGTCGGGGACAGACTCTTATGGTATGTCGCTGGACTTGCAGGATGATGGAAAGATAGTTGCTGCCGGATATCTTTTTGATGTGGCAGATGATATACAGAGTGCCCTGTGCAGGCTGAACCCGGATGGGTCTCTGGATAACAGCTTTGGCACGAATGGGATCATCATACATGATATTCTGTCGAAGGACAATTTTATTAATAATGTTGTTCTGCAGGGCGAAAAAATTATTATTGGAGGTTTGTCGTATATAGATGGTGATGAAGTATTTGTTACACTGAGCCGGTTTCATTCAGACGGGCTCCTTGATATGAGTTTTGGTGTAAATGGGAATGTTGAGATCATGATGCCCATTGATACCTGGATACTTTCACCCGTAGGTGATATGTGCCTGGATAACGAAGGCCGCATTATTTATGCCTGCTATGTAACCGGTATCGCCGGTGATCATATGGCGGTGCTGCGCTTTCTTGAATCGAATGGCTATCCCGATAATTCTTTCGGGGATTATGGCATGACTGTTACCCCTATTGAAGGGAATACCGTAGCCCATGCCGTGACCACACAATACGACAATAAGGTCATTGCCGGTGGATATCAGTGGATAGAGGATCATGCTGATTTTGCCATGGTCAGATACATGGAAGATGGAACTCCTGACATTACCTTCGGGACTGAGGGCACAGGGGTTGTGATTACTAATGCCAGCGGCGGCGGAACTTATCCCGACAATAGGATTTATTCACTGAACATGCAGGCAGACGGAAAGATTATTGCAGCCGGCCCTGGACACAGTCTTACTGGAGGCGTCGATTTTGCTTTAGCCAGGTACCATTCAGGATTGAATGTTAGCATTGAAACGCAAGAATTTTCAGATATCAATATTTGCATTAATCCAAATCCTGTCACGGATAAGGCTATTATAAGCTTCAACTTAAAAGAACCCGGAATTGTAAAGGCAGAAGTCCTTAATACCTCTGGAATTATCGTGGCCAAAATTACCAATGAATTCTACCCTGCCGGTGAACATCAACTCCACTGGGATGGCAATGGGCTTACAGCCGGAGTGTATATTATTAAGATGGCTGCGGGTGATATGATTTATACGAAGAAAGTTGTTAAGGCACGGTAGAATAGAGAATAGAGAACAAGCCTGCCTGCCGGCAGGCAGGGAATAAGAATAAGAATGATGAAGTGATTTGAAATTCATCCGACATCCAAAATTCAACATCCATCATTATTTTCTATCTTTGATATAGACAACCAATAATCTTATTTTTTATGAAAAAACTATCTCTGATAGTTATTAGCGTTATCAGTACATTTTTTCTCTTCGCACAAACTCCCGGCACATTGGATCCTGATTTCGGAGATGCGGGAATTGTATTGCTGGATCATAACTATAACAGCCAGAATAACTACATACAGGGATCAGCAATTCAGGATGATGGTAAATTGGTTTTTGGCGGATGGTCGTATGGCATTGATGCCTCAGGATATAATTTCATTAGGTTATTGCCTGATGGAACACCTGATGAAACTTTTGGGACAAATGGTGTAGTAGTTATTAACCCAGGAAGTTCATGTGAAATTTGGGATGTTTGCATTCAGGAGGATGATAAAATTGTTGGTATTGGCCCTGCGGAAGATTCAACATTTTCCAACGTCAAAATGGCAGTGATTCGCATCAATACTGACGGAATTCCGGATGATGGCTTCGGAATAAACGGTATTGTTGAAATCGATATAGAGCCTGATACGAACATATTTGCATGTAGCCTCACAATACAGGATGATGGAAAAATCCTTGCTTTTGGAAGAATGTCCAGTCTTCCTGATTTTCAATCTATCATATGCAGACTTAACCAGGATGGGAGTATGGATCACACTTTTGGTGATAACGGACTTGTCTTCTTTGACATAGTAGATAAGATAGAACACCTAAGTTGTATTGAAATACAAGATGAGAAAATCATTGTTGGTGGAAATTCTTTCGATGAAGACTGGAATGTTTATATAACAATATGCAGATTCCTGATGGATGGCACATTTGACGCAGAGTTTGGAAATGGGGGGATTGTTCTTAAAGATATTCCGGCACAAATAGATGAATTATCAGATAATTACTTCGGAAATGTTTGCCTGGCTCCCGATGGCAAGATCATTTACGCAGGGTTTGCAGATGGTTACCTTGATGAAGATTTTGCGGTATTTCGATTCCTGGAAGATGGAAATATTGATAATTCATTTGGAAATAACGGGATGTCGGTAACTGATATTGAAGGAAAAGCTTTTGCCCAAGCGGTTATCGTGCAAAATGATGGTAAAATTATCGCAGGCGGCTATCGGATGTCAAGTCTTGGGAACGATGCAGACTTTACCCTTGTCAGATATCTCGAAAACGGCGATCCTGATTCTTTATTTGGATGGGATGGGACTGGCATAGTAACCCATAATTTAAGTACTACTACGCCTCCTTACGAAGATAAAATTAACTGCATATCCTTACAGCCAGACGGAAAAATTATTGCAGCGGGCTACGCATACACTGACCCTCCTACATTTATCGATTTCGCTGTTGCACGTTACAATGGTGATATCGGATCTGTGATTGAACAAGCACACACTGCAGACCTTGAGTATTTCCTCCATCCCAACCCCTTCACCCACGAAACCACCCTTGAGTTTACACTTGATTCACGAAGTGATGTGGCTATTGAAGTGTATGATAACCGTGGAATCAGGGTAGGCACCATTGCAAACCAAAGCTTCGATCAGGGTGAACATCAGCTCCGCTGGGATGGCAGTAGGCTTACAGCAGGGGTGTATATTGTAAAAATGGTTATTGGTGATAGGGTTTATATGGCGAAGGTTGTTAAGACGTGGTAGAACAACCAGCAAGCAGTTATTTATTACCTGACTGGCTATCTTTTAGGAATAACATCCATTTTCTTTATCCCGTTCTTTTATTAAAGCAAAATGCTAATTTTGCCAATTGGACTTTCATTATAACAAATAATATGACAAAGATCATCGGACTCGGAAATGCACTCGTAGATATCATTGTATTTATTGATGAAGATGAGTTGCTCGATAAACTTGAACTTCCCAAGGGAAGCATGCAACTGGTTGATATAGAAAAATCAAGCAAGATAAGAGAAGCATGTGAGCATCTCCCTTCTTCTTTTGCCAGTGGCGGGTCAGCAGCAAACACTATTTATGGATTGGCTAAACTGGGCGTTGAGACCAGTTTTGTCGGTAAAATAGGGAAAGATGATTATGGCAGGATTTTCAAAGAAGACCTGGAAAAAAGTAACATCAAGCCTGTGCTGCTATCAAGCAATACCCACTCGGGAAGGGCGGTTGCATTGATCAGCCCCGACAGGGAAAGAACCTTTGCAACCCACCTTGGAGCTGCTATTGAGTTGGATGCAGATGAATTGCAGCTACATCATTTTACCGGTCACGATATTTTCCATATTGAAGGTTATATCGTTCAGAACAATGAACTTCTTGAAAAGGCGGTGAAACTGGCAAAAGAAAATGGAATGGATGTATCACTGGATCTTGCAAGTTACAACGTGGTAGAGGACAATCTCGAATTCCTGCGATATATAGTAAAAAAATATGTAGATATCGTTTTTGCAAATGAGGAAGAGTCTAAGTCTTTTACAGGCAAAGAACCCGTTGAAGCCCTGAATGAGTTGGCTGAATTCTGCAGAATCGCAGTGGTAAAAATCGGTAAGGAAGGGTCCCTGGTTAAAAGCGGAGAGGATTTTTTTCAAATTGACGCCATTAAAGTCAAGCTTGTTGATACCAATGGAGCCGGAGATATTTATGCTGCCGGATTCCTGTATGGCCTAAGCCGTGGCTGGACGCTTGATAAATGCGGTAAGGCGGGTGCTATTCTCGCCGGCAAATTAATTGAAATAAGTGGTGCCAGACTGGATGAAACTGGATGGGAAAAAGCCATGAAGCTTATCGTCTCCATCTGACACATTTAAGACCCTGATAATTCCTTTTCTTGTCCCCCTGATTATTTGAACTGGTTATTTTTATTATTAATCAGATTTTTATACTTTTGCAGGCCATTTCAGGCAATTCAGTAACTAACTAAAGACCACAGAATCCATATGAAGGCCTATCAAACAAACGAAATCAAGAATATCGCCATCTTAGGCAGTGCCAAATCCGGCAAAACCACCCTCGTTGAAAGCATGCTGTTCGAAGGTGACCTGATCAAGAGAAGAGGATCCGTCGATGATAAGAACACTGCTTCCGATTACAGGGAGATCGAACTTGAACGTCAGAACTCTATTTTCTCAACAGTATTATATACCCTTTACCAGAATAGCAAAATCAATATTATTGATACCCCGGGCTTTGATGATTTTGTAGGAGAGGTTGCTTCAACCCTAAAAGTTGTAGATACTGCGATAGTCGTCGTGAATGCACAGAATGGTGTTGAGGTAGGTACAGAAATTGCCTGGCGGCACGCT
>JAGLYE010000148.1 GCA_023132505.1 Bacteroidales bacterium
GCTAACATGCCCTGCTCGTATGGGATGGGCATAATGTCTTTCTTGCTAAAGGTATATATCATTTTTCCGTCTTTCAGCCAAACAGATGATTGAAGCTCACCATTATACACATCATATTGTACAAGTTTACCTTTGGGAACGGCAGTACGGTATACTTTTTCCATAACAGGGTCTCTACTCCAGAACTCAATGATATCGTAAAAATGGCCGCGCATAGGTGGAATATATTTATCATCCTCATCACCCTGAAGCAGGGCGTAAGTGAATCCTTTTCTGAATAAGAATACCTCAACGGCATCACCGGGTTCAAGCCTTCCCACCTCGATCATCTTTTCCCTGGCACCCCAGTAAATAGCTCTTGCCGGGGCAGGATAATCCATTACCGTGCTTATATCAAGTTCTCTGGTTTCCCCAGACTTCTTATAGATTAACACTTTCCTGATCTCTACGTAGGCAGATAAAGGATCATAGCCATACGTAATGGTGCTCAGGTCGAGCGCCCCTTTACTGTTAAGCACTTTATACAAGCGGTGCGTATAAACAAAGGTCAGCCCTGTTTCCTTCACATCGGAAAATGTACTGTCGAAAACGATGAGTTTCCCGGCACCGGGATAATCTTTAGCATTGCCGGAATTTTTGATCAGGTCGCTGACCGGATCTGCATGGACCAAAATTGCAAAAAACAATAATACAATCAGTCCAGATATTCTTCTAAGCATAATTGGAAGTATTAATTGAATCGGTAAATTTAGCAATTATCTCTTGTCTGCTCATTTAATATCCATGTATTTTTCTACTTTTGTAATACTTCATAACTGTTCAAAATCTCTATCATGAAAAAGACATTCTATTTATTTCTAAGCATTTTTGCAAGTATAACCTTACTGAGTTGCTCTCAACAGCAAACATCAAGCTGTGAAGAAGAAAGCTTTTCATTTGCGTTTATGACCGATATCCATCTTCAGCCCGAGCTAAATGCCACAGAAGGCTTCAGGGCTGCCATTACAGAAGTAAATGCCCTGAAACCGGATTTCGTGATTACAGGTGGTGACCTGATCATGGATGCCCTGGGAGTATCCTACGGCCGGGCCGACAGTCTGTTTGCTTTATATGAAGAAGTATCAAAGGACTTTAATATGCCGGTTTACAATACCCTGGGTAACCATGAGGTATTTGGTATTTATGAGAAAAGTGGTATCAATCCTGATCATCCTGAATACAGGTATGGCATGTATGAGAAAAGGCTAGGGAAAACATATTATTCTTTTGATCATAAAGGATGGCATTTCATGATACTCAATTCTGTTAAGGAAACTGAAGACCGACGTTATATTGGTATGATTGATGAGAAACAAATGGAGTGGATAAAAGGCGATTTGCTGGAGTTGGATCCTGAAACGCCTATTGTTATCTCTTCACATATTCCTTTTATTACTGTTTATACACAAATTCTTTACGGCGAATATGCCCCGGAATATCACGGACTCGTAGTTGAAAATGCCCGGGAAGTCCTGGATATATTTACGGATTATAAGCTCAAGATTGTTCTCCAGGGCCACCTTCATTATCTGGAGGATATTGAAGTTTATGGTACACACTTTATTACTGTCGGTGCCGTTTCGGGCAGATGGTGGCAGGGTGCCAATCATGATGTGGAAGAAGGATTCCTTATGGTAAGCGTGCATGGGGATGATTTCTGCCGGGAGTATGTGGATTATGCCTGGGAAGTAAAATAAGGGTTGCCAACCTTATTAAGGTTGGCAACCTTTATGTAAATCATTTAATATGAAGTACTTAAGTTCTTTTATTTTTGCTGCCATTATATTTCTATCCCTTTCCGCCCAGAAAACCTCCTGGACCACACTATTTGAGACTTCCAATGGCTTGCAAACTGCCACCTATGAAGAGGTGATCAATTATAGCCGGAGACTTGCTGAAGCTTCGCCCCGGGTAACATACGAGGTGATCGGGCTAAGTGCAGGAGGATTTGAGATACCTATATTGATCATCAATAAAACCGGACTATCGACACCTGAAGATGTTCGCGCTTCAGGTGATGTAATCATGTTAATTGAAGGAGGGATCCATCCCGGCGAAGCCGAAGGAACGGATGCCATACTCATGCTTATGCGTGATATCGTGATCACTAAAGAATTTGAATCATTGCTTGACCATGTGACCTTTATATTTCTGCCCGCTTTCAATGTGGATGGGCTGAATCGTTTTGGCCCATACAACCGTATTAACCAGAACGGTCCGGAAGAGATGGGATGGCGTGCCAATTCGCAGAACCTTAACCTCAACAGGGATTTCCTTAAGGCCGATACACCTGAGATGCATGCCTGGCTGAAGATGTTCAATGCCTGGCTCCCAGATTTTTTTATTGATTGCCACACTACCGATGGTGCAGATTATCAATATGTACTCACTTATGCCATGGAGGTGTTTGGCACCATGGATCCTATGCTCACCCGCTGGCAGAAAAAGGAATTTCTTCCTTATGTTCAGGGAAAGATGGATATCTCTAAGCTCCTTATGTTCCCTTATGTAAGTTTCCGCCGTTGGCATGATCCCCAGAGCGGCCTCCGATCGGGGCCGGCATCGCCACGCCTGTCGCAAGGCTACACCGCCATTCAGAACAGGCCGGGCTTGCTGATTGAAACGCATATGCTGAAACCCCATAAGGACAGGACAGAAGCTACGTACGCATTACTGGTTTATTCAGCCGAATTCCTGAACATGAATCCCGATAAGCTGAAACTGATCCTCAAAGTTGCTGATGCAACAACGGCTAATGTTGCTTTCCGCGACAGGCCATACCCTATTCGCTGGACCAGGGATAATACTGACAGCGTGATGGTAGAGTTTAAGGGAGTGGAATACGATATCGTTGAAAGTGACCTGACCGGGGGTAAATGGTTCCAGTATCATCCCGAAAAACCGCTTACTTATGAATTACCCTGGTTTAACAGGTCTGTTCCCTCTCAGGAAGTTGACCTCCCTGAAGCCTATATCATTCCACAACAATGGTATGAAGTGATCTATCGTCTGGCTCTTCATGGGGTGGAGGTAAATTACCTTTTGAAAGACACAGATATCTGGGTTGAACAATACCGCTTTAATAATCCCCGCTGGGGCAGAGGACCTTATGAAGGACGCTTCACCATGAACAACATTGAATACGAAACCTTTCGCGATACGGTAAGCTTTCCAAAAGGATCTGCTGTAGTTGACATGAACCAGCGCACGGCTATGGTCATAGCCAACGTCCTTGAGCCAAAAGCTCCCGATTCATATGTTTACTGGGGCTTCTTCGATGCCATCTTTGAGCAAAAAGAATACTCCGAAACCTATGTAATGGAAACCCTGGCCCGGGAAATGCTCGAAGCCGACCCTGACCTGAAAGCCGAGTTTGAAAAGAAAAAAGAAAAAGACCCGGAATTCAGTAAATCACAATGGGGCATGCTCAACTGGTTTTATTCCAAAACACCTTATTGGGATGAGAAGAAGAACCTGTATCCTGTAGGGAAGATCATTGAGAGGCAGGATGTGGAAGCATTGCTAATGGAATGATGAAATCCTAATGAATAAATCCAAGCGAAGACTGGTAGTTAAAAGTCAGGAGTTTGTAGTGTAGAATTAATTTGAAATTTAAACCTCAAGTTTCAAAATTTTCAATTCCCTGTACCTTGTCCCCTGTACCGTTTCAGTCTTCTGAAACTTCCGTATTCACCCAAACATGACTATACCAGCACCATCCTTTGCCATCCTTGGCCGGGGCTGTGATGGTGTATAAGGAACGCCGGCCTGTCAATATTTCCCTGGATACGATCTTCATCCTGATAAGATCAGGCCCCTCTTGCATTTCCGTGATGCAATTACGCTCGCCATTCACGAAACACTGCAGGTATTCCGCATCAATGCTGTTGCTTTTTAAAGTGATCTCTATAAGTGGTGGGTTTTGCTGCATGACTATCTGCTCAGGTTTCTTGCTGATCACCTCTATGGGATTCATCTGCGATTTTTGGATGAAGCCCTTAAGTGTGGCAAACGGACCCCCCATGGGGAAACGGGGGATCTCAAACAGATTCGATCCCTGGTAAAGGACACCGGAATACTGAGCTGCAGCAGATGTAAATCCGGCTTCTTTCAGCACCTCTTCCAGTACATCATCATATTCACCATATGGATATGAATAAAGTACAGGTGTAAACCCAAGGCTATCGTTGAAATAGTCTTGTGCGGTAACCAGGTCTGAAATGAACAGACTTTTTCTCTCTTCAGTATTGGAAATATCCAGAAAATGCCCATGGCTGTGTGAATGGTTGCCAATCTCCATCCCCCTTTGCCGGACTTCAAGCAGCTGTTGCCATGTCAGATAATCCGCACCACCAACATTTGCAGTATTTATGTAAAAGGTGGCCGGATAACCGAATTCTTCCAGAATGGGCAGCCCATTCTCATAAAAGGAACGATACCCGTCATCTATTGTCAGTACTACGGTTCTGGGAGGAACGATGTCGCCGTTGCGAATGGCATTAACAGCCATCCCCATAGTCCAGACAGTAAAATTGTTCTGTTTCAGATATGCAAGCTGCTCCCTGAATACCTCAGTCCGAATATTTGTGGAAGGGTATCGTTCATCACCAAAGCGATGATATACAAAGCAAACAATCTGGCTTTTGTGATTGGCGGCCTTAAGAGGGAAAGGGGTTGCCAATGATAGCAACAACATTGCAAGCACATATGCTGCAATAACATAACATGTGTTATGCCGGCCTCTGACCATATTGCTTTTTGTGTGGTTATAAGCCTCTACTCAAGGCCTTTCTCCCAAAGATAGAAATAAATGGGCTCTGTTCAAAACGAATTTAGTAATTTTACATTTGCACTATAAAATGTTTACTTATAGGTTTAAGGATTGAAAACACCTTAATGAAATTTAAAGATAGTTTCTGGTTGCTGGTCACTGGCTGCCAGTAACCAGAAGCCAGTAACCAGTAACCAGTAACAGAATATAAAAACCTGTGACTATGGCAAAGAAAGAAATCACTATTTTAAGGAAACAAATAGAGCGCCTCAAC
>JAGLYE010000149.1 GCA_023132505.1 Bacteroidales bacterium
CAGCCTACAAACTTGCCGATCTGGCTTTGGGCATACAGAAAAAGTACAACCACAAGATCAAGTATATCGACATGGGAGGCGGCTTTGCCTCAAAGAACACCCTAAAGGGTTCATACCTGCCGGGTACAGATGCCAACCCAACTTTCGACGATTATGCTGAAGCGATCACCTCCGCATTGATCAACGCCGATTTTGAGCCGGGGAACCTGCCTCTGCTGATCCTGGAAACAGGCCGGGCCCTGATCGATGATGCAGGCTTTCTGCTGGGTTCAGTGATTTCTAACAAGAGGCTGTCCGACGGAAGGAGAAATACCATCATAGACATAGGCGTGAATATCTTATTCACCTCCTTCTGGTACGATCATAAGATCACCCCTGCACAGGAATTCACCCAATACGCTGAGGATACCATTCTTTACGGTCCACTGTGTATGAACATCGACGTGATCAGGGAAAATGTCAGTCTGCCCCTGATGAACAAGGGAGATCACCTTGTCATCCACTCCGTGGGTGCTTACAACATGACACAATGGATGCAATTTATTACCTTACGGCCTAAAGTGGTGATGATCGATACAAATGGAAAAACTCATCTGATCAGGAAGAATGAATCTATTGAAACCATCACCTCACTTGAGAATACACCGGAACATTTGAAGAATTTCAAAATTTAGATTAAAACAAATGTTTAACTGATCACATTGAATAAACATATAAATATCCACTTCACATCACTAACGGACAGCATCACCAACAGCTATTCGCAGGTGTTCTTTTCGAAAAGCAAGCTATTTGCCTTCCTGATCATTATTGTTACCTTTTTTGATTTCTATGCAGGACTTTCAGGGCTAATTGCTGTGCTTACATCCAACCTGGCTGCTTTTTCCATAGGGTTTAACCGGCAAAACATCCGGAATGGCTTTTATGGATTCAACAGTCTGTTGGTAGCCCTGGGACTTGGTATGTATTATGAATTCAATGCCGAATTTATCCTGGTGTTGCTGTTTGCTTCGCTATTCACTCTGTTGGTGAGTGTGATGCTTGAGGGGGTGATCGGAAAATATGGTCTCCCCTATCTGAGCATCCCCTTCCTCTTCGGTATCTGGCTGGTGCTTCTTGCTGCCAGGGAATACACATCCCTTGAGATTAGCCAGCGGGGGGTTTATACCCTTAATGAGATGTACGCCCTGGGCGGAAAATCATTGGTCGACCTGCATGAATGGCTCTACAGCCTGCCATTTCCTGACATCGTAGTATTGTATTTCCGTTCTCTTGGTGCAATATTCTTCCAATATCACCTTTTTCCCGGAATCATTATTGCCATCGGTGTTCTGATCTATTCACGGCAGGCCTTTCTGCTGTCTATCCTGGGATTTGCTTCGGCATGGATCTTCTACCTGTCGATCGGCGCTGATATCAATGCCCTGAGTTATAGCTACATCGGATTTAACTTTATACTTACTGCCATCGCCATCGGCGGTTTTTTCGTCATCCCTTCAAAGTGGTCGTACCTCTGGGTTATCCTCCTTACTCCCCTGACCTCTTTTTTGATCACAAGCACCAGTGGGATGTTTGCAGCTTCACAGCTTTCCATATATTCCCTGCCCTTCAACCTGGTAGTATTAATGTTCCTCTACATCCTGAAGTTCAGAGAGAGGCATTATCGCAAGCCGGAGGCGGTAACGATCCAGCATTTCTCCCCGGAAATGAATTTCTACACCAAGGATAACTACCGCAGGCGATTTGATGAGAATGTTTCTATAAACCTTACGCTTCCCTTCTGGGGAGAATGGACAGTGACCCAGGCCCATGAGGGTGAACATACCCATAAAAAGGACTATAAGCATGCCTGGGATTTCGAAATTACTGATGAGGATGGCATTTACCATTCCGGATCCGGGCTTGAAACAGAAGATTTTTATTGTTTCAATAAACCCGCCCTTGCCCCTGCTGATGGGTGGGTGGATGAGATCCTTGATGGTGTTGAGGACAATGCCATTGGCGAAGTCAACCTTGACCAGAACTGGGGTAATACCATTGTGATCAAGCACACTGAAAAAATTTATACCAAGCTCAGTCACCTGAAGAAAGATTCATTCAAGGTTGAAAAAGGGGATTTCGTGAAGCGAGGTGATGTATTAGCCCTCTGTGGAAATTCCGGTCGGTCACCCAGGCCCCACCTTCACTTCCAGGTACAGGCCGATCCTTATATCGGGTCACCTACCATCGACTACCCCTTTGCCTTTTATATTATTCGGGAACATAAGGGTATTGCACTGGAAAGTTATTCCAGACCCCTTAAGAATGATAATGTTTCCAATATTGAAAAAAACGACAGTCTCCAGGATGCATTTCACTTCGTTCCCGGGCAAAAGATACAGTTCAGGGTAATAGCCGGCAACATGGAAGATGAGTCAGTGATCAGGCTTTGTGTAAAAATCGATCCCTATAACAATACATACATCCATGAGGAGTCCGGGAATTCAAAAGCCTGGTTCCGTACCGAAGCTGGAATGATGTACTTCACTCATTTTGAGGGGGATAAAAAATCTTTTCTATACCTGTTGTTCCTTGGGTTATACCGTACTGTTTCAGGCTATTACCAAGAGCTAAAAGTACATGATGAGTTTACACTCAGCATGATCAGCAGCAAAGCCGGTATGATCCTTCAGGATTTCATAGCTCCCTTTTATACCTTCCTGCATGCAACCTATGAGCTGGAATATCTGAAGCTGGAAGATGAGCTGTCAGGAAGCAAAATCGAGATGCAGTCTGTTGCACGTGTCAGGTCCGGCAAGAGGGTGAAAAAGACCTTCGAATTCAGGTTTACCATTGACAAAGGCAATATCACCAGGATCCACATCAAAGCCAGAAACTCAAATATCGAGGCTACATGGGAAGAGCCGGACTTTTGATCATATTGCTCCTGTTATTTGCCCCATCGGCAAAAGCCCAGTTGAACTATAGTTTCAGGCAGGTCGACTCCATTATGTATGCCAATACGATCACTGAAAATTGGGATGAAGTGATACAGCTGGGCAAAGAAGCACTTCAAAATGATATAGATTATTACTATCTCAGGGCCAGGATGGGAATTGCATATTATAATAAGAAAAATTACCGGGCTGCCGCTGTACAAATGGAAAAAGCCAGAAATTTCAATCCCGGGAATGCCCTGACGAATAATCTTCTGTACCGTGCTTACAGCTATTCCAGCCTTAACCCGGAAGCAAGCTTCTTTTCAAGGAACCTGACAGATAAGCAAAGAGAAGATGCCGGAATTGAAAAAGGGAGGGTTTTAACATTCATCCATTTCGAAGCAGGACCCGAATTCAGTGATAATTTCGATACGCATGAGTTTAAGCAACTTCCCCGCGGACAGGCACAAAGAAACCAGGACCTGTATGGCAATAGCTTTTATTCCCAGCTGGGAATGAAATTGCAGGTTCACTCCCGTGTTAGCATGTACGTCGGATTTTCCAACCTTCTCATATCCAAAAAAGCCGAACTGCAGTATGCATGGAATATGCCCGATTCGGTAGTACAACATGAATGGGGTTTTTCCAAGATCTTTCCTTCAAGGCCGAGAATAAAAACAAGCAGTTACGATTATACACTCAGTCAGAATGGGGTTTACCTGAATGCCAATATCCTCCTGGGGAGTAGATGGTCGTTCACACCGGCCATTCATTATGTGCATGTCAGTACAAAAAGCATCAATATCGACAATAACTCCAGACTTATACGTGATACAGCTTATTATATACCGGCAATTGATTCTGTGGCATATCTATATTATGATCAGGTGAGCTTTGATATTGATCCGATTTCAACCACCCTGAACAACTTCGTTGTGTCACTGGAATTAAACAAGCAAGTATCAGTATTTGATTGGGGAATATTCGCTTCCTGGTCGAACCTGAACGGTCAAACCCAGTATCAGTACGGTTTTTCAGCTACATATTACCCCTTTGGCAATCTTAATTTCTATGGGAATACCACCATTAAAGGCTTATCGCAAGAGCAGAAAACCCGGCCGATACTAAGCCAATTGCTTGGCTTAAAAGTCACCCGTTTTCTTTGGCTTGAAGGATTTGGCATATTTGGAAATCTCAGGGGAACAAACGAATCCAATGCATTTATCGTTTATAATATTAATGACAACATAAACTTAAAAACGGGTGTAAGTCTTACCTTTGTAATTTCACCCTCAGTTCAACTGTCAGTCAGATACCAGTACCTGCAAAAACAAGGGTACAGGACAGTATCAGGGCCTGAAATCCCGGGGGGGACGAGGATAGAAGAACTTGATTATACAAACCAAAGCATTATAGGAGGATTAAAATGGAGTTTATAAGAAAAAGTATAGTACTGGCAGTATTCACGATCATCATGACGGGGCTTCAGGCGCAAAACACAGAAAAGGTGCAGGAGGCATTCATTGACAGCTATTCCTGCGAAACAAACGCAAATTATACTGATGCTATTAATATCCTGAAGAATGTGTACGATCCCGCTTCCTACCATATCAATACCCGGCTGGGATGGCTTTGCTATATATCGGGGCAATTTACCGAATCCGCGGCATATTACCAGAAGGCCATTGAGTTGAAGCCTTATGCTATTGAGGCAAGGTTTGGTCTTACCTACCCTGCTTCATCAATGGGAAATTGGGCACAGGTTAAAAATCAGTATATCAAAATCCTCGAATTGGACCCTCAAAATACCAAGGCCAATTATTATTTTGGGCTCATGCTTTATGAGTCAGGTGACTATGGGTTGGCTGCTAAGCACTTCGAAAAAGTAGTAAACCTGTTTCCTTTCGACAGCAAATCGGTATTGATGTTTGGCTGGGCTAACTTTCAATTGGGAAAGACCCGCGAAGCGGAAGTTCTGTTCAGAGAAGTGCTCATCATTGAACCGAATAATGAATCCGCCCTTGAAGGCCTGGAACTGATTAAGTAGATTGTCGATTGTCGATTGTCGATTGGGGATTTTAGATAGGATGGTCGATTGTCGGTTGGGGATTTTCGATAGGATGGTCAATTGTCGGTTGGGGATTTTCGATAG
>JAGLYE010000015.1 GCA_023132505.1 Bacteroidales bacterium
GCATTTGTAGCATTTATTTTCATTTTTATGCTCGTTTCCCGGGCGCAGGAAGAGAACCTGTCCAAGAATAATAAACAGCGGAACCAACAAAAGGAGATCATTTACGAACCCCTTGCAGATCCTGTGCCCATTGATGACTTTCATGAGGGCGGAGGCGGGTATAGTCCCTATTTTTACTATGGTGACCTCAGCGGGATATACTTAAGCGAGGCCTGGGAGAATGGCAGTGCCGGCCTTATCGACGAGACCGCATTGAGCGGTAGCTTCAGATATAACATCTATTTACAGAAAATGGAGGCTGTTATTGAAGGAGATACTTTTGCTTTTGCAAAATCATGTGAGCTGGAATGGGTGCGGATTGGCGACAGTAAATTCATCTATTCGAACTTTGTCAGAAGCGATCATGAAGTAGCTAACACCTGGTTCGAGGTTCTCTGTGAAGGGGAATGTGAGCTTCTCCTGAGAAGGTATATCAAGTACCGTGTTACCGACGGGGATGATAATAAATCAAACGATCAGCTGTATAGGTTGGAAGAGTATTATACCCGCAAAGGTGAGGGCGAAGGTGAACGCATGTACATGTCTAAAAAATCGATTTTATCCCATCTGAAGAGCCATGAGGGAGAGATAAATGATTATCTCAAATCAGAAAAACTGAAGCTGAAAAATCATGACGACCTGGTAAAATTATTTGTTTATTATAACACCCTCGATTAGCCTTCAAGTCCTGTATGTTCGGTGCGGCGGATGATCTCATCCTGTAATTCCTCTGTCAGGTCGACGAAGTAGTCACTGTATCCCGCCACGCGGACGATAAGGTCGCGGTATTCCTCCGGATTATTTTTTGCCTTCCGTAAAGTATCAGCATCTATCACATTGAATTGAATATGGTGCCCATCCAACCTGAAATAGGATCTGATCAGCTGGCGTAGTGCTGTGATGCCTTTTTCATCCTCCAGGAAGGAAGGTGTGAACTTCTGGTTCAACAAGGTGCCTCCCGTCCGGAGATGATCCATTTTTGATGCTGATTTCAACACGGCTGTCGGTCCCTTATAATCAGCACCCTGCATGGGTGATATTCCTTCTGAAAGTGGCTTGCCGGCATGCCTTCCATCGGTTGTCGCACCGGTTATGCTTCCGAAATATACATGGCAGGTGGTTGGCAGCATATTTATGCGATAATGCCCTCCTTTCATATTCGGGCGGCCGTTCACAGCATCATAATACATCTCAAACACCCTTTGCATGAGATTGTCGGCATAGTCATCGTCATTTCCATATTTTGGGGTTTCAGTCCAAAGGCGCTTCCTGAGTTCTTCATCCTCTTTGAAATCTACTTTTACCGCATCCATCAATTTTGCAAAAGAAACAGTTTTTTGGTCGAAAACATGGTGGCTGATGGCTGAGATCATATCTGTTATGCTTCCGATGCCAACCCCTTGTATATAATTGGTATTGTACCTGGCACCGCCTGCATTATAATCCTTTCCTTTTTCTATGCAGTCATCAGTGATCAGTGTGAGGAAGGGGACAGGGAGGTGTTTTGCATATAATTCTTCAATGATATTATTTCCCCGGATCTTAATGTCGATGAAATGCTGTAGTTGGATGTTAAAGGCCTTGAAAACGCCTTCGATAGATTCAAAATTTTCAGGATTACCGGTTTCCGGTCCGATCTTTTTCCCGCTTCGCGGATCAATTCCGTTATTGAGGGTAATCTCCAGTACTTTTGGCAGGTTGAAGTATCCTGTGAGTATATAGGCTTCCTTGCCAAAGGCTCCGGTTTCCACGCATCCGCTGGCGCCCCCGTTACGGGCATCGACCAGGTCTTTGCCCTGCCTGAGCATTTCCTCTATGATAGCATCCGTATTGAAGATAGATGGTTGTCCGAACCCCGTTTTGATGATCTTAAGGGCTCTGTCGATAAAAGCATCCGGGTTTTTTTTGCTCACCTGAAGCATAGAACCGGGCTGCACAAGCCTCATCTCTTCGATCACATCCAGGATGAGGAAACTCAACTCATTCACAGCATCCGAACCATCTGCCTTTACACCACCAGTATTTATCAGGGAGAAGTCAGTGTAAGTATTGCTTTCCTTTGCAGTAATCCCAACCTTTGGCGGAGCAGGGTGGTTGTTGAACTTGATCCAGAAAGCCTGCAATAACTCCTTCGCTCTTTCCCTGCCCCCTGCACCCTGCCCCTGTCCCTCGTCCCCCGTCCCCCGTCCCCTGTCCCTCGTCCCTCGTCCTCCGTCCCCTGCACCCATTTCACTTTGAAAGAACGGGAACAAATGCTGATCCAGCCGCCCCGGATTGAACGAATCCCACGGGTTAAGCTCAGTGATCACGGCCAGGTGTACGAACCAGTAATATTGAAGTGCCTGCCAGAAATTCTCAGGAGGATTGGCAGGAATATGCCTGCAGTTTTTCTCCATCTCCAGCAGTTCAGCCTTTTTTTTATCATCTGTTTCCTTATCGGCAAGCACGGCAAGTGCATCTGCATGACGTAAGGCAAAGCTTATAAGGGCATCGGCCACAATGTCCATAGCCATTAATTCCTCTTTCTTGTTGTTGGCTTCGGGGTCGTTGATAAGGTCAAGTTTTTCAATGCTGCCCCTGATCTTATTCTTGAAATCCAGCATCCCCATGCGATAGATCTTATCGTCGAGAACCGTATGTCCGGGAGCACGTTGTTCAAGAAATTCAGTAAAGATGCCGGCAGAGTAGCAATCCTTCCATTCCGGGCTCATTTCCTCAAAAATGCGTTCCCGCATTGATCTGCCGGCCCAATGTTGTGCTACTTCAGTGGTAAGCACTTTCTTTGTCTTGTCTGATACTTTGAAGGAAACTTTCTCCCTGTCATTCAGTATTTGCAGGTCTTCCCGGGTATGGACACATATCTCCGGAAAGGTTGGGGTGGCCTTGGGTTCGGGACCCCTTTCACCTACGATTAGTTCATCTTTTCCAATGTAGATCTTTTTATTATTCAGGATGTAGCTTAGGGCCCTGGCACGTTTTACAGGGATAGAAGCGTCATTATCGATGTCTTTTTGATAGAATTCTGTAAGCAGCATAGCCCTTTCTTCAGAAATGCACGGAATGGCATCCAGGCTGTTTTGACGCAATGTTTTGATCCTGCTATTCATGATCGGGAATTATCCTCCTATATTAACGTTAAAATCGTATGATCTAAATAAATCTCGGATCTCTTCGATCCTTTCTTTGCCCGGGGCCGTCAATTTTGTATTACTGCTAATAAAATCTGTTTTCTGTTGTTTTTCAAATCCCAGGGCATGATAGGAGAGGAGGTCGATATCAACATCCCCCTTTCCTTTCAGCATTACAGCAATACTAATTAGATTCTCGTCATCTGCAGTCATCTCATTCACCAGTGGAATCCTGATCCTGAAAGGGATCTTGCTTTTGGCCAGGTGATCCAGGTTAGCATGAATTAGACTGTTATCGGTGCCCGTATAAAGATTATGCTTTTTGTTGTCGATGATCTTCAGGTCAAAAAGTACGAGGTCAGTTAAGGCTACCACCTCCTTGAAAATACCGGTGGGTGCATATCCAGAAGTATCAACAGTAGTATGAATATTCAGTTCCCTGAGCTTTTTGAGTATTTCCAGGAGGAATTCGGTTTGCATCAGCGGTTCACCACCTGAAAAGCTTACCCCACCACCGGATTCATCAAAGAAGACCCTGTCTTTCAATACTTCTTCCAGAAGTTCATCAATAGAGTATATTTTTATCCCTGCCGGAATTTTGTCACCTTCTGAAGACTCAAGGAACTGTGGAATCCCTTCTGCGTTGTGGCACCATACACATTGCAAGGGACAACCCTGGAAAAAGACTGTAGTCCGGATCCCGGGACCGTCGTGGATTGAAAAACGTTGTATGTTAAATATATATGCATGCATAATACCTGCTCATGAAAGCAATTATTGAAAAAAACAGGGAAACTGAGAGGAGAATGGATTAGTAAATCCAGCATTCGAAGAGCCCTTTCCAGGACTTCTTGTACCATTTGCCGTGTATGAATGTATCAGGCATAATAAGCTCTGCTTGTGTTACAAAGATAATACATTTTTCAATGAATTGCCACAGGGGCACAGGGTCACAGAGTTGCACAGTGTTTTTATGAACAATGAAACCCTGTGTGCTTGAAAAGCACTGTGTCTACGTGGCCATTGATTATTCCGGATCCTGGATACAACGAAAGCCCACCGTTGATGCACGATCAAATCCGGGGCTGACCTGTAAAAGCATCTGTTGCCGTTCCGGAGATTGTGTACCACCCTGTATATACCACCAGCTGGATTCCGGCTTATAATAGCTACCCCCTTTGATGATGATAAAAGTATGGGATCCATTGTCGTAACGGTCATTGGTCATCTCCCAGACTTTGCCTGTTTGCAAATCCGTTTTTTGCACTGCATACTGCCATTCCAGCTCAGTGGGGAGCCGCTTTCCTGCCCATTCAGCATATGCCAGGGCATCTTCATAGTCCACATACACCACCGGGTCGTCTGCGATTGAATCAGGATAAGTGCCGTCTGTCCAGTGTTTCAGGAAATTATCTTTGATCCTCGTCTGGTACCCGCTTTCCTCCAGGAATTCCCTGAATCGGGCATTGCTGACAGGCTGTTTGTCGATATAAAAATCCTGCAGGTTCGTATCGACCGGAGTTGCCGGCCCCGGATATGGGATGAACTGGTCGTTTTGCTCCGTGACATAGGAAAATGGGCCGCCTTTTACTTTCAATGTTTCTTTTTTATCAGTCGGTCCCGGGGTCTTACGGCATTCAGATATCAACCACGGTTTACCACTACTGGTTTTATATATTACTTCATCCAGCAGCTCTTCTTCTCCGAAAAGCGAAAGTATGATTTTCTCCTCACCGGCGAGCCAGTGTCCGGGGATGAATACAGGCTTCTCTCCCAATTCAATTAACTCAACAGTACCTTCATAAGATTTTCCTGATTTCCAGATGACTATTTTCTTACCCTCCGAGGCAGTAATTGAAAATTGGTGATTTCTGTCATCGACCTTGATCAATTCCGGAAAGGCTGCAATACAATCCAGGTTGCCCTCCCTTCGTGTACCTTGATATGATCTTTTGTACGGATCAATATTTACCGGCAGATAATGTTTACCATTTTTGAGAACAACTTCTATTTCTTCTTCGTTCAACAGGCTGATATAATGGTAGCCTTCTTTCGGTTCTATCTCTATCAGTGGGCCTTCATAGCCACCTGGCTCAAAAGAGAGTATGGTGTATAGGGTCTTGTTGACAGTTGGCCATTTATTTACCCAAATGCTGTCTTTCAGGCTTGGGATCAAGGGCGTCCAGTTCGGTGAAAGAAATGCATTTGAGTTCTGCCTGAGGATCATGCTTGTTCTTCCCAGGTACCTGAGGTCTTCTTTGCCTGCTTCCGGCCGTCCGGGTCCCATAGAATTCAATTCAACACCGTATCCATTGAAGAATGAGATCGCCATTTCCCTCTTCAGGTCTTTATCACGGATCTCAAGAACCCTGAATATGGCAAATTCCGGCTTAATGAGTTTATTCAGGTTCAGGGGAGGGGAGTAGAAGATGGCATTGTGCACCCTCCCGGCTACTATGCCCGGCATATCCTTCACCACCGCCATGCCTTCGCTGTACATTATCACTCCCGGCTTGATGCTGTCGGCAACTTGCTGAAGCCTTTCATTGGATTTTCCGCTGCAGTCCAGGACCACCCCATCTGCATCTGTTGCTTCGATGACCGATGCAATTCCTTTGTAAGGGTCTTCCTTCCGTGTACTTTCGTCCCAGGGGTTGAAACATATAAAGAACTTTGTATTAACCAAACGGCTATGATTTATTTGATAGCGTAAACTTGATAGTCCGCCAGGCAGATCACGGAATAGATCCCATTGATTCCTTTCATCCAGCCCGAGACGTGGCCATGTTGGCCAGAGTGCATAGATATCGTAACCGCCAAATAAGTAATTTCCATTTGATAAATATGAGGTTAGCTCATACCATCCATATTCTTTATTATAAAAGTCCTTGTCCCACGCAAAATTCAATCCTACAACATAGGCATGTCTAATCCATTCCAGATCCTCACGCTCAAATAGCGTATTATCAAATTCATCAAGATCGTAGAGATAGTTTTCCCGGAAGATCTTCTTCAGGCCGTTTTGCCAAGGGCCGGGGAATAATTCAAAGTGGAATTCATACAGTACACTTCCTCCGGGGAAAAGCAGGGTTTTACATCTGTGTTTTTGTGCCTGTTCCACATCTGTTCTGCGGCATAATCCGCAAATGGAGAGAGTGTCATTAATCTCAAAACTCCCGTATCCCAATTCCCAGGCATTGTCGGGGAGGATAACCCCCACAGCACCCAGGCCGGGGCGGAAAAGCTTTGCTCTTGTCAGGGACCATGGGCCGCTGGAAGTGATGTATGTATGCAGGGGATCGGTTCCGAAAGGGACCACATTTTCAAGGGTGATGGTATCTTTTCTTTTATTGATGAATTCTACTGTGGCGGTCGTATATCCTGTTTTGGTAAACCTTGCCATGATTCCATTATCGAACATCAGAAGCGTGTGTTCCGGCATCATGGAAACCTTTGCATGATCAGAGCTGATCTCCTCATCATTCAGAATAAAACTGAACATGGGGGTCTTAGGGATGCTGATATTGGTTCCTTTAGCTGTATTTAAACCTTCCACGCTTATTCCATGGCCTGAGTTATAATAAATATCCTGGGCTTCTATGCCAACATGAATGCTCAATGTCAGGATCAGTAAATAGTTTGTGATTAGTATTTTTCTCATTATTCTCCCCGCAATTTTATTTAAAGGTAAAAATAATTGAAAAACCGGGGACATTTTTAAGTATTCGGTATTAATAAGTAAAAGGAATTAATATAATTAATAATATCATAACTAAGACAATCATTAAAGCTGATTATTACTCTCTGATTTTTGAGTTCAGAGGCTATAAGGTAATGGTCGATACAGATCTGGCTGCACTTTATGAAACAGAGACCAAAGCCCTGAAACAGCAGGTAAAAAGAAATATTAACAGGTTCCCTGAAGATTTTATGTTTGTTCTAACAAAAGATGAAAAAGAACAACTGGTCACATATTGTGACCGGTTAATGTCGTTGAAACATTCCAATGTAAATCCCATGGTTTTTACTGAGCAAGGTGTAGCCATGCTTTCTTCGGTTTTACGCTCTACCAGGGCTATTTCTGTTAATATTGAAATAATGAGGGCATTTGCCAGATACAGGGCTTTATTGATGGAAAATAAGGATTTGAAAAAGAAAATAATGTCTTTGGATGATAAGATAAATAAAGTTTTCAAGTTTTTGCTGGATAGAATTGATGCTTTACACCAGGACAACCAGGAGTCCTTAAAACGTAAACGAATTGGATATAGGTCTGCTGACATTGATGAAAAATAGGATTAGTTCGTCATGATTGGCAGATAACATTAAGCTGTTTTCTTATATAAATTAATTTACTTTGTTATTCATATGGATACAGGACAAAACTATCAATTGCAATTGGCCGGGAACTTTGTTGAGTTTACAGGAAGGAATATTTTCCTTACCGGCAAGGCAGGTACGGGAAAAACCACCTTCCTTCACAACTTAAAGAAGGTTTCTTTGAAGCGCATGGTGGTGGTCGCTCCGACAGGTGTTGCTGCCATCAATGCAGGAGGAGTTACAATACATTCTTTCTTCCAGCTGCCTTTTGGCCCCCGGATACCGGGCTTTAAACCCGATAACAAATCACCTGATCAACAAAAATACAATAGGTTCAGCAAGAATAAGATTAAAATAATAAAAAGCCTCGACCTCCTGGTTATTGATGAAGTCAGCATGGTAAGAGCAGATATAATGGATGGCATCGATGAAACACTGAGAAGGTACAGAAACAAAGATCTTCCGTTTGGTGGGGTTCAAATGCTCATGATAGGAGACCTCCAGCAGCTGGCCCCTGTTATTAAAGAAAATGAATGGAAAGTATTAAAGAAATATTACGATACTGCATTCTTTTTTAGTTGCAAAGCCTTACAAAAGACCAGCTACATCAGCATAGAATTAAATCATGTTTACCGCCAGAGCGACAGCAAATTTATTGACCTGTTGAACAGGGTCAGGGGGAATCAACTGGATCAGGATAGCATTAACTTACTAAATACCAGGTATAAGCCCAACTTTAAACCGGAAGAGGATGGTTATATATCCCTCACAACACATAACGCCAAAGCACAAAATATCAATGAGGCAAAATTACAGAAGCTGAAAGGGAACCCACACACTTTTATGGCTGAGATCACAGGAAATTATTCTGAATATAATTACCCTACTAATGCTGAGCTTGTTTTAAAGATTGGAGCCCAGGTGATGTTCGTAAAAAATGATCCTTCCCCGGATAAACTTTTTTACAATGGCAAGATCGGGAAGGTTGTTAGTATTGAAGAGGATACTGTTGAAGTGCAATGTCCCGGTGAGGATTCGGATATCACGGTTTACCCTTTGGAATGGCAAAATATAAAATATACCCTGGATGAAGACACTAAAGAAATATCGGAAAATATCGAAGGAATTTTTACCCAGATGCCCCTCAAACTGGCATGGGCTATTACCATTCATAAAAGTCAGGGCTTGACTTTTGATAAAGCCATTATTGACGTGGAGGCTGCCTTTGCATTCGGACAGGTTTATGTTACCCTGAGCAGGTGTAAATCACTGGAAGGGCTTGTATTGATCTCTCCGGTTAACAGAAATGGCATAATCAGCGATAATACGATTAATGATTTCACCCGGGAGGTGGAAGAAAACCAACCTACAGGGGAACATTTACAAGATTCTGAAAGGCTGTACCGGGAAGAATTACTTGCTGATCTTTTTAATTTTCATAATATAGAGCAGGCAATATATTATACCATTAAGTTACTGAAAGATCATTCTTCCGGCTTACAACAGCATCATCTTCCCAATTTCAGGGATATTCTGAAAAAAATCAATGAAGATATAGCCGGGATATCTAAGAAATTTCTTGTTGAACTCAGAGCCCTGTTGTTAAAAGAAAGTGGTACAGAAGAAGACCCGGTCTTACAAGAAAGATTAAGCAGGGCAAGCCGGTATTTTGCAGGAAAAATTGATGAGATAATCTTAAGGCCTGTCTGTGAAATATCCATAGATACTGATAATAAAAAAGTAAAGAAGAGAATCGATGAAGCATTGGGCAGCTTATTATTTGAGGCAAAGTATAAACAGTCCTGTCTTAAAGCCTGTTTTGATGGGTTTGCGCTTAAAGAATACCTTTCGTGCAGGGCAAAAGCAGCCATTGAAGATGTTTCCTTAAAAAGCACCGCAAAGAAGTCCGGATTTACAGGCACAAAGATCATCAACCAAGACTTGTACGATCTGCTGAAAGACTGGCGCAATGCAAAAGCAGAGGAGCTGGATTGGTCTGTCTTTATGGTTTTACAGCTGAAATCAATACATGAAATAGCCGATACCCTGCCTTCATCCATGAAAGAACTGCAATCTGTCAGAGGCCTCGGCAAGAAGAAACTGCAATTGTTCGGGGAGGAATTGCTTGAAATTGTGAATGAATACACCGATATGAAAAGTTGGGAAGATGCTGAATTGTGAAGTTTTTTTTAACCACGAAGGATACACAAAGTAAAGCGTGCAATCATATAATCCTTTGTGTCCTTTCGCGATATCCTTTGAGCTACCCTTGTGGTAGAAAAAATCTTAAATCAATCCCTATCTTTGTATGAAAATGAAATATTATCTTGGCGGAGAATACCATGCATGATGAGTAAGAAGGATATTAATAAGGACGCCAACGAACTATTATCACCCCTGGAAGAACTCAGGGCATGCAATATCTGTCCGCGCAAATGTAATGCTGACAGGTTTTCATCCAATAAGGGCTATTGTAAAGCAGGGACTGGATTCAGTATTTCATCAATTTGCATACACAAGGGGGAAGAGCCGGTAATCAGCGGCAGCAAAGGGATCTGCAACCTTTTCTTTACAAATTGTAATTTGCAGTGTGTTTTTTGTCAGAACTGGCAGATCAGCGATAATAGTATTGATCACAGCCTTGACCATATGGAACTTGAGGAAATCCTTGATCAGATCACAGGTATCCTTGATACCGGCATCAACATTTTGGGTTTTGTCTCTCCCGGGCATTTTATTCCTCAGATGAAGATCATCGTATATGCTTTGGATCATCAAGGATATCATCCTACCATCGTTTATAACTCTAATGGTTATGATGATGTTGACCAACTTAAAAGACTCGAAGGCATGGTAGATGTGTATCTGCCTGATTTCAAGTATATGGATGATCATATCTCAAAAAGATACTCTGATGCTAAGAATTATCCGGAGGTGGCCATAAAAGCCCATAAAGAAATGTTACGCCAGATGGGAAGCAGCCTTATTGTCGATAATGAGGGCTATGCCATGCGGGGCATGCTTATAAGGCATCTCATGTTGCCCGGCCATGCTGATAATAGCATTAAAGTCATTGAGACCATTGCGGAAGAGCTGTCAAGCAATTTGCATATTTCATTAATGTCGCAATATTACCCTGCACACAGGGCAGGGGAGTATGCAGACTTACGGCAAACTGTTGATGTGGAGGATTACTATACGGTTGTGAAGAGAATGGCAGATCTTGGCTTTACTAAAGGCTTTGTACAGGGAATTGAAAGCTCAACGCAATATAGGCCGGATTTTGACCTGGAGTCCCCGTTTGGGTGATTATTGATGTTAAATTTAAAACTGCTATAAGCTATAGGGCATATGGAACATGTAACATGTAAAATGTAAAATGTAAAATGTAAAATGTAGAATGTATTATCAAATAACATACCACGAACCTCTCTTCCGCCCGCCCAGTGAGGCGTATTCTTTAATCTTGCAACCCACTATCGGATGTTCATGGAACCGCTGTGCTTTTTGCGAGATGTACACTACCAAAAAATTCAGTATCAGGGATATTGAGGAGGTGAAGGCTGAAGTCAGGTCAGTGAATGAAGATGGTGAAAATGTCCGAAAAGTTTTCCTGGCGGATGGTAATGCCATGGTACTTCCGCTTGATTACATTCTGGAGTTATTAGGTGAGTTGAGAGAGACCTTTCCAAAGCTCATAAGGGTTTCGGCCTATGCCTTGCCAAAAGATCTGCTGGCAAAGACAGATGAAGAATTATCTGCGATACGGGAAGCAGGGCTCAAGCTGATCTATGTTGGGATAGAATCCGGGGATGATGAGGTGCTGCAGATGGTAAACAAGGGCGAAACGCATGCCTCGACGGTTGAGGGGCTCCTTAAATCGAAAAAAGCCGGCATCAAGAGTTCTGTGATGATCCTTAGCGGCCTTGGCGGGAAGAAATACAGCCGGCAACACGCCGAAAACTCTGCAAAGGTGGTGAATGCCATACAACCGGAGTTTCTTTCTACCCTGGTACTTAGCTATCCGCATGGGATGGAACACTTCAAAAAACGCTTTAAAGGAGACTTCGAGCCTTGTGAGATCCCTGATCTGTTAGAGGAACTCAAAATATTTATCAGCAATACCGAACTTGAACAAAGCATCTTCCGCAGCGATCATGCTTCCAATTACCTTATTTTAAAAGGTACTTTAGGCAGGGAAAAAGAGCGGATGCTGCAGGAGATCGATGCTGCCCTGGAGAATCCCGGAATGGCCGGGTTGAGGCCGGAGTGGTTGAGGGGGCTGTAGGAAAATTGATATTTGATATCTGATATCTGATGTTTGATATCTGATTTCTATATGCGACCCCTCTGGGGTCGTGAATTCTTTTCTTATATTCCCGTGCTATAGATATGAAATCCCGCTGGGATTCATTATGATGAAAAACCTGCTTTTTGTATAAAAACCCATGATGCCGGAGGCATCACATATTTATAGCAGAACGGTTTGCCTTGAAGCGCCCGACCCCAGAGGGGTCGCATAATTTGCAATTTCTTTGTCCGCCTATGGCGAATGTGTTTACAATTTTCATTGTACATGATTTTTGGGCAATGGGTATCTTTCAATTTTATTACTTTTGAACCGAAATATTAATCTGCCGGAGATGAAAAAAATAATTTGTACATATATAGCTACACTATTACTGAGCGTGATTGGTATCAGTGTTTTAGCCCAGGGGAATTATACACCTTACGACTACTATCCGGGCGTTATCAGGGAGTATAAGCCTGTGTATCAGGATGATTATCCCGGATGGGCAAAAATGCTTTATGATTTTCCTGTTAACTATAATGATATAACAGAGAAATTTGAAACCTATATGCAGCAATATCCCGGTGAAAAAACCCCGATAACAAGGTATTTCAAAATCTGGAGCAGGGCTGTTGAAGCATATTCCATGGCTGACGGCAGTATCCGTATTCCTGATGTTGATTCATATTACCAACAACTGCGAGAAACCCAATTGGGAGTTCACAAGAAAGATAGAGAACGAAATGAAGCAAACTGGACCTTCCTTGGCCCGAAGGAAACATTTTGGCTGAATGAATCAGGTGCCCCAAATGATCCGCTTTCCTGTCCCTGGCAGGTAAATGTATATTCCTTTGATGTTGCTTCAACTGATAATGATATTTTATTTTGTGGTACTGAAACCGGATTTGTAAATAAAACTTCTGATGGAGGGTTTAATTGGCATTTATTGTCGCCCGACTACCCCTTTGGAGGTGGTGTAACGGCTGTTGCTATCCATCCATCAAACTCTGATATCATATATGTATCTGCAGGCAACCAGGTACATAAAAGCAATGATGGAGGGCTGATTTGGGTGCCTCTGCTGCAAAGCGGAGAAATGTTCTATGCCAATCGCCTTAAAATTGATGATGAAAACCCTCAAAAGATTATTTCGTCTTCATCTAGCGGTGTGCATTTAAGCACTGATGGTGGCAATACATGGACTGAAAAATGGACTGTTCCTTCCTGGGATATAGATATCAAACCCGATGATCATAATATCATATATGCCTTGAGCAAAAGCGGAAGTAATTTTGCACTTGTAATTTCTAATGATGGCGGACAGAGCTTTAACCCCGAACCTTCATTTCCTTCTACAATCACTGAATCGAGTGGTGGCCTGCTGGCCGTTAGCCCGGCTGACCCAGACCTGCTTTTTGTTATCATGCTCAGCGCTGATAATACTCCATATTTATACCTGGGGGATTTTAATAATGGAAACTGGACATGGAACCTTCTGGCCACTGGGCAGACTTCATCCTTTGGTATGAACAATGGCCAGGGATACTTTGACCTGGTACTGGATGTATCTCCCCTTGATCCCAATATCATCATGGTGGGTACTACAACTCTCTTTAAGAGCTTAAATGGAGGTGCGAGCTTCTCGGCAGTGGGAGGCTACTCAGGTAATTTTAGCATACATCCTGATATACAGGATATTAAAATGCTCCCGAATGGTGACAGCTGGGTGTCGACTGATGGGGGAATGAATCTTACAACCGATAATTTTTTGCTTCAATCCAATTACTTTGTCAGGGTGAACGGATTGATAGGCTCCGATATGTGGGGATTTGACCAGGGATGGAACGAAGATCTTGTGGTTGGCGGAAGGTATCATAATGGCAATACTGCCATTGCCGATTTTTATCAGCCCAAAGCCCTACGCATGGGCGGTGCAGAATCCCCTACCGGTTGGGTGGTGCAGGGAAGAAGCCGTCATGCTGCCTTTAACGACCTTGGCAATGGCTGGATCTTGCCACCGACAGCAGAATCAGAACCTGAAGGCCGCTTCATATTCAGTAAATACCCAAATATGGATGAATATGGCGGTAGGCGCGGAAACCTTGTAAGCCATCCTAATTACTATGGCACTTTATACCTTGGAGAAGGCATGGGATTCTGGAAGAGTACCGACATGGGAACAAGCTATGACCTGCTACACACTTTTCCGAATAAAGTAAGATATTTACAGATCAGCTATAGCAACCCGCTGGTACTTTATGCAGACGTGATCAATTATGGCTTATACAGAAGTGATGATGGTGGCAATAGCTGGACTTTAAAACCAGCCTTGTGCAATAGCCCAAACGGGACAAGCTACTGGAAAGGAAAATTATTTTTCGCCATCTCTCCGCATGATGAAAACCTGGTTTATGCCTGCTTGCAGAATGGCACATGGTCGGCAGATATCGGGAAAGTATTTCGCTCCACAGATGGTGGCGATAGCTGGGAAGATTGGACAGGAACACTTTCAGAATATACAAAGTGTATTTGTGTGCAGCCTTCCGGTATGCAATCAGAGATTGCGTATCTGTTTACTACATCCCGTGGGGGATCTGTTGCAGGAGTTTTTTATCGCCATGCAGGTATGGATGACTGGGCCTCTTTTGATACGGATTTCCCGGCGGGGATGTCGGTAAACCTGGCCATGCCCTTTTATAGGGATGGAAAGATCAGGGTTGCAGGAAATGCAGGAATATGGGAGTCTAACCTTATGGAGACTGAATTTGAACCTATTATAAACCCCTGGGTGGAACGTGATCATTTTAACTGCATGCTTGATACGCTTTATTTCGATGACCATAGTATTATGAACCATCAGGGCGTCAGCTGGACCTGGAGCATCATACCGGAGCCTCTTTACATTGAAGATGTGAATATGAGAAACCCAAAAGTGGTTTTAGGGACCCCCGGATCATATAGTGTGGGACTTACAGTAAATAAGAACGGTGAGATTTATTCAAAAACCATCCCGGACATGATCACCACCACCACATGCCCATCCATAGATGATTGCAGTAACCCGGCAGAGCTCCCAAAGGAAATGTGGGAATTGCTCTATGTAGACAGCGAAGAACTGAATTATCCTGGTTTGGCAGTGATGAGCTTCGATAATGACCCAGAAACTATCTGGCATACGAGGTGGAGTACCGGCAGCGAC
>JAGLYE010000150.1 GCA_023132505.1 Bacteroidales bacterium
GGCCAGGCCATGTGGACCAGCAATATCAACCTGAAGTTTGACCTCAACGATGTACCATATGTTACCAATTGGATATCTTTCGACTATACAGACGGTGGCGGGCATGAGAATTTTTCCATTAATGGCTTGCCAATATTTGTAGGTGAACTGGATGAAGTTTTGCTGCCTCCGGGATTTTCCATGGGTATTACAGATATGGGAGGCTATAAGCATTTTGAGATCGCCACTGAGCAGGTAATTACTGAATTCCTGGTTGGCGGGCAAGAATTCAGCCTCGATAATATTTGTGTGGACTTTATTCTCGATCCATCCAATTGTATTGATTTTAAATATCTGGCACTGGGCGCTATGTTTGGCGATGGGGTTAATCCCATAGGAGCAGAGATCTTTACTGAGAATGATATCCCTGTTTTTGTCGAATATTTCGAATGGATAGGAGGCGGCACCTTTGGAAATTGCTGGGTGATTGACGGAGATGATACTTATGGTACCGGCTATGCCATGTGGACAAGCAACATTAACCTGAGGTTTGATTTATCGGAAACATACCCGGCCTCAACTCAGATTACATTTGATTTTGCTGACTATGGCGGTAATGAGAATATAGGTGTCAATGGCCATCCTCTCTTTGTTGGAGAATTATCCGCTGCCGTCTTGCCACCCGGGTTTTATATCAACATTACCAATATGGGCTCGTATGAACAGGCAACTGTTGCCTATGATGATGGTATCATAACAGAACTTGTCATTGGTGGACAGGAGTTCACCATAGATAATATTTGTCCGAGTTATAATGTGTCGATTGAAGACCCCGTAAACATGACAGGCACATCCATGCTTGAACTGGGCCAAAACTATCCCAATCCATTTACCGGGCATACCGTTATCCCGTTTGAATTAGCTGAAGGATCACATGTAATCATCACCATATATGACCACATGGGAAGAATGATAGAAGTGCTCACAGATACGGAATACAAGACGGGTGAATATTCTGTCAGCTGGGATCCGGGGAATGCAGCAAATGGTATTTATTTCTATCAGGTCAGGACGCCCGGATATTCCCAAACCATGAAAATGACCTTGCACAAGTAGAGTGTTTGACAAATACGATTATTTATGGATAAGCTATTGAAGATAGCTGTTGCTGAGTTGGGTGAAAAAGAGATCTCCGGCCCGGAAGACAACCCTACTATTGTTAACTACGCAAAAGAAGCGGGCTTCGACTGGGTTAATGATGACGAAACACCCTGGTGCAGCATATTCGTAAATTGGGTTGCAAAAAAGGCCGGCTTAAAGGCCAGCGGAAAGACCAATGCCCGCTCCTGGCTGCTTGAAGGCCTTAATGTAGATACTTCACCTGATCCGGGAGATGTTGTCATATTTTGGCGTGATAGTCCGGATTCATGGCTGGGCCATGTCGGGTTCTTTCTGGGTTTTTCTATCGACGGAGAAAGGGTGTACTGCCTGGGTGGAAACCAGGGAAACCAGGTTTCTGTATCCGCCTACTCCTCAGAGAATGTTCTGGGGTTTAGGCGACTGGTGGCCTCAGGCATGATTGTACTGCCCGAACCAATCCTGAGAACAGGCGATAAAGGCGATGAAGTAAAAGACCTGCAGGATGCATTGAAAGCAGCAAATATAGATTGCGGCACCAGTGATGGGGATTACGGTTCCGTTACTGAAAATGCAGTTAAACTGCTTCAATCTATGAAAACCGGCCTTGAAGTAGATGGCGTATATACCGGGGAAACAAAGGACTTCCTGTTCGAAATCCTGAATGCCTGATATCCCTGTAGTATTTTTGTAAGTTAATAACTCTGAATCCAGGGTTACTTTTTGCCTGAAAGTGGAATTAATATATGTACCAGGTGAGCTTATGGTTGACAAATATGATCCTCTGCCATGAGGGTTTATTTGCATGAGCTGTTCCGGTCCGGACATATACATTGATTTACATTTAAATATCATGAAAATCGCTATTCGTGGATATAAGGATGTTACCGTTATTGAACAGGAAGACATACTGTATTGCAAAGCAGACGGCAGGTATACAGAGATATTCATAGGAAAGGATAAATCTATTTTAACTTCCCGGTTGCTTAAGGAAATAGAATCGGTTTTATCAAAACAGAGTTTCTGCCGGATACATCATTCCTACCTGATCAACTTAAACCATATTACCTATATCAGAGATCATAAAAAGCTTGTATTAAAGGATAATATCGAGATCCCAATTGCGAAACGAAGGAATAAATTCCTGATCAGCAGTATCGCCAACCTCAACATCAGTTTTGTATAATATGCAGAGCAGCACATAGGAGCGCCAAACGACAATTTCAGGTTCTGATGTCTGTAAGGCCTGTGATGTGTTAAGGCTTATAATAATCCGACTCAAGGTAGCTTTCCGGATTTTTAACAGTGATGGCATGCCATAGTTTATCCCCGTCAGGCTTCGAATAGAGAAACTCCCGGAAATTATTTACAAGGGGTTTCTCTTTTTTCTTCATCAGGGTCATAAAATAATCGGTGCCGAAAAGGACCCTGTGCCCGTATTTGGGATCTGCGATGGTTTCATATAAGTCTTCGAATATATCTTTTTCCGACAAGGTAAAGCTGATATCCGTGTAAACATTCGGATATGTTTCAATAAGATATTTTATTTGTGTGAACCAGCTTTCCGGAGACTCAACAGTCCTTGCTTTTTTGATCTCCGGATCATCTCCGGCATGGGCAAAGCATATTTTTAATTCAGGATATACTTCAAGCACCCTGGCATAATTATACGGATGACTGAAATAGTCACAGAAGAGGGAGTTTTTATCAAGGTTCTTTTTCAAGGGAAAGTCTATTATGTCATAGCTTTTGGGCCAGTTTGATGCATGCGGGCAAAAAGCTGCCGGCTTAATCATCTCAGGAGTGATCTTCCCAAGATAGTATGAGCCAACGCGGGTGCAGTGTGTCATGACAGGCACATTGTATCCTACAGCAAATTTGTATGTTTCCTCCATGTCGGCATCGAAAGGATAAAAGCCCAGGGCAGGATAGATCTTTATGCCGGCAAACCCCTTGTTTTCAATGTGGTCCCTGGCCATGAATGCATTTTCGTAAATGCTCCCCGCACGGGGGTCAACACTATAAAACGGGAGACAGGTATTCAGGTTGTTCTTTTTTACCCTTTTCAGTTCATAAACCTGGTGGGCATAAGCTTCGCTTGCTTTTCCTGCACCCATGAAATCCATATTAAGTGAAAGGATAACAAAACGGTCTTGTTTTGAATAGTTGCTGCGGAGATCATGAAATACGTGATTTTGTGATTTCATGGTGCCCACATAAACAAAGCTTGCATATTTTGACACATTGGGGTTTTTAATGAATCTCAATAAAAAGGCAGCAATCCTTCTGCCGGTGGGGAGTTGCAGCAACGCCCAGGCGATGTTAGCAATTCTTTTTGCGGCAAAGCCCTGCAGAAAACGCTCAGGGGCGTGGTCAATATTGAAGATATGAGTGTGGCAATTAAATATGTGGTTCATGGTCTATGATTTTGATTTAACGATTTTTTTAAAACTGACAGCCTTCTTCAGGAGGTCGAACCAGAAAGGGGCACCAAAGGCGACGATAAAGCCTGAGGCAAGGAACCCCATCAGCTTGATAAGTATCAGCCACCATGAGGAGTCTGCATGCAGATAATATGAGATTATCATCCCTCCCCGCTGAAACATGTTTTTTTCATAATAACCTTGTTCAACAACCTCCGTTTTCTTTACCTCTTCACCCCATCCAATTGGGAGGTCAAGGCTGTTCTCATAATCTTTGAAGAACTTTTTGCTTAATTCAAGGCTGTTTATGTCGGCATATTTATCGTGAAAACTTTCAGCTGCAACTACTATACTCTCCCGCAGGTTTGCATCAACCCACAGGCGATTGGTAATATGGAAAAAGTCGACATTGAAAAATAATGCAATGGTGCAGCCGATGATGATCAAAGGTTTCCGGATCTTTCTTCCATAGGTATGGTTTACCCTGTCCATATAGTCTTTGTACCAGTTTTTTACTGAAAGCGTGAATTCCCCGATCTCCTCTCCTGATTGATCATAGAACATCTGCAATGTTCTCTTCAGGTCGCTGTCATGCATATTGATCAGGCCTTTTTTCAGATCCTCGTCGTATTTCCCTTTCTCCTCTTTATACACATATTCCCTGGTGTCAGGGTCCTGTTTGATGGTATATTCCCTTCCCTCTTCCACAATGAGGTCGTTAATGACTTCTGCAAAAGTATCTTCAGGGATATAGGAAGTGATCCTGTTATACTTAACTGAGAGGGATTCGATCAGGGGATGGTTGTACAGGCGTGAAGTCCAGTTTATTGTTTCATCACCGCCCAGCAAGGCATAAAGCATTTTTTTTAAATGCCTTCCCTTTCTGTTGAACCTGCTGGCAATGAATTCCATGATCCACGACACAAGTAATGAGAACAGAAGAAAGAGGAAGATCAGGGAGATTGAAAAATCGAGAATGGGAGAATTGAACATGCTCTTTGGTTTTAGTGGGAGAAATACTCCTTATGTTAGACATATAAAGATATGAAATGTAAGGGGGGAAGTCAACCTGGCGGGATTTACGGTTTATAATTTTCAATCACTGGTGTCCAGTTAACCGCCCGGCTCCCGACGAGCATCAATCATTCAACGCATAGATATATTCAAATTAATGATGTGACAATATTCAAATTTTGGTATTAATAGTTGAAGGCTGATAGTAAAATACCATAAATTGATATTATGCATCATTGTCAAAATCATTTTGTTTATATCATGACCAATAAGAACAGGACTGTTCTTTATACAGGTGTAAGCAGTTCATTAGGTGAAAGGGTTAATGAGCACTTTCAAGGCTTGAGAGGAGGGTTTGCAAAAAAATATAACTGCAATTATCTTATTTATTACGATAGGTTTAATTATATAGCTAATGCCATCAAGCGTGAGAAACAGATCAAAGGCTGGAGAAGAGAGAAAAAGCTAGCACTAATTGCTACTAAAAA
>JAGLYE010000151.1 GCA_023132505.1 Bacteroidales bacterium
GATTCAACAACACGGCTTTTTATCCGTCATATACAGACTTACAAAGCTCACTGACCATCGAGAATGCCTCATCAAGCCATTATACGCTCACAGCCATGAGCTATGTGTCGCTGATGATACCTTTTGTACTGGCATATATCTGGTACGCATGGAAGGCCATCAGCAACAAGAAGATAACCGTGAAAGAGATAGAAGATGAGGATCATGTTTATTAACCTATAAAACCAAAGCACGATGTATACAACTGAAATAATCTGGCTTATCATCTGGCCTGTACTGATCTTCATAAGTTACAGGCTTGTACTCGTGGCACTCAAAAAGTTTGAGAAGAAGGCCGCGAAGGAAGAATAGTTGGCACTTTGATAGCATGGATATCCTGCCTCTGGCGGGATGACTCAGCAATATTTTATAGTAATACCGTTCATCCCGCATCGCGAACGCGATGCGGGATTTTTACAATTATGCCTATCCGCTAAATATGTTGTAACTTTGCTATCTCAAACCCTGATTATTATACCATGAAAAAAACAATCCTTCTCACTGCCCTTGCAGCCCTGTTCAGCCTGAATATTTCAGCACAGGGAACTCCCCAGACCATCAATCCTGACTATGCAAACTATCCTTACTGGATAGAGATGATGCAGGATCACACAGTAAATTTCTTCGACGTTCAGGAAGCTTTTAACACCTATTGGGACGGACGCGAGATAACACGCAGTTCCGGTTACAAGCCCTTCAAACGCTGGGAGTACAATATGCAGTACCGCATAAAGCAAAATGGTGAGCGTTTGCCTTCAAATCATGTTTGGAAAGAATACCAGAAATTTCAGGCAAATAATCCGGCTGCCAAGTCACCTGCCGGTGATTGGGAAAACCTGGGGCCTTTTTTTATTCCGAACGGCAAAGGTTATCGGGGCCTGGGCAGGCTTAATGCCATTGCTTTCCACCCGACAGATCCTGATATCATATTTACAGGAGCACCTTCCGGTGGATTATGGATCACCGATGATGGCGGGATTACATGGACAAGCTATTGCGACAATCTGCCTACACTAGGCGTTTCCAGCATAGCTGTGGATTATAATAACCCTGACATTGTTTATATGGGTACCGGCGACAGGGATGCCGGTGACGCTTCAGGCATCGGGGTGCTGAAATCCCTCGACGGAGGTATCACATGGAATGAGGCAAATACGGGTATTGAAAACCTCACTATCGGAAGAATGATCATGCACCCCACAAACCCAGGCATGCTTTATATCGCTACAACAGGTGGAATATACAAAACAACTGATGCCGGGCAAAACTGGGCGCAACAAACAGGAGGAAACTATAAAGAAGTCGTTTTTAAATCAGATGATCCTCAAACATTGTTTGCAAGTAAAGGAGGAGATTTTTACAAAACAACGGATGGAGGCGGTAACTGGGTGAAGATCACCAATGGCCTCGTCACAGGTGCACGTGGTGTGATCGCCGTCACCCCGTCCAATACTGATGTGGTTTACTTTCTGGTAACAGGAGGAAGTGAATTTAAAGCTCTTTATCGGTCTACAGATGCAGGTGAAAGTTTTACAGAAATGTCGAATTCCCCAAACATTATGAGTTGGGGATGTACAGGCGGAAGCGGCGGACAGGCCTGGTATGACCTTGACATTGCAGCTGACCCGCTTGATGAGCTTACCATATTTGCAGGTGGTGTTAACTGCTTCAAGTCAATTGATGGAGGTATTACCTGGCAGATCAGCTCTCACTGGTGGGGCGATTGCGGGGTGCCGGCAGTGCATGCCGACCTCCACGTACTTGAATATAACCCTGTCGACGGGAGGCTATATACCGGTAATGACGGAGGTATCTACTGGACTGCCAATGGCGGAACCAACTGGACCGTGATCACCGACGGCATGCCCATCAGTCAGGTGTATAAGATCGGGCAGAGTGCTACAGTGAAAGACCTTGTCATTAATGGGTATCAGGATAACGGAACCTCCACCTATGATGGGAATGGTTGGGATTTTACCCGCGGAGGGGATGGTTTTGAATGTATCATCGACTTTGAAGAATCACAATACAGCTATGCATCACTTTATTACGGCAGTGTTGCCCGTTATTATAACAACAATTATAATATGGTGGTTTGTGAAAACGGAAAATACGGGATCGATGAATCCGGAGCATGGATCACACCTTTCATCCTTGATGAATACGATGCCGACAGGATGTTTATCGGATACAAAAATATATGGCGTTGCAATAATGTGAAAGCCGGCAGCAGCCAGATAAGCTGGGATAAGATCTCATGGGACCTCGCCGGCAATAATAGCAAAAACATGGCTGTTCTTGAACAGTCTCCGGCAAATACCAACATCCTTTATGCCGGAAGATACGATAGTAAGGTTTTCCGTACCGATGATGCCCTCAGCAGTGACCCGGCATGGTATGACCTGACAAGCTACCTCCCCCAGGGAGCCACTCCGGGCGACATAGAAGCACATCCACTTGATGAGGACATAGTATATATCCTCCTTGGATCCGGTGTTTATAAAAGTTATGACCGGGGAATTACCTGGGAAGATATTACGGGCGACCTGCCGGATGTCCATAAAACATCTATTGCCTATTACAAAAATAGCATGGAAGGCTTGTACGTAAGTTCCGACCTGGGCGTATTTTATAAAGAATATGGCATGACCGACTGGATCTGGTTCAACGAAGGACTGCCAATGGATGCTTCGATCAATGAGATTGAAATATTCTATCATGCCGACAGTGTGAGTGAAGATGTGATCCGCGCAGGCACCTACGGAAGGGGATTGTGGAGCTCAGACATGTGGCATGGGGCACCTTCAGCCGCTTTCACAAGTACTGAGACTGTCATCCCACCCGGTTGTACCGTAGATTTCCGTGATCAGTCGACAGGGGTTCCCAACTACTTTGAATGGACTTTCGAGGGAGGAGATCCGGCAACATCCAGCGTGAAAAACCCGGCAGATGTCAGCTACGATACTCCCGGATATTATGCAGTGAAACTAAAAGTATACAATGAATTAGGTGTTGACTCATTAGAGATCACCGGATATATTCATGTTGATGAAACAATACTTCCTGTAGTTGATTTCTCTGCAGATGAACAAATGCCATGTACAGATGACATCATCCGTTTCACTGATTTAACCTTGAACTGCCCTAATACATGGACATGGCAGTTTGCACCAAATGATGTAAGCTTCCTTGAAGGCACAAATGGAAACTCTCAAAATCCTGTTGTTGAATTCAACTTTCCGGGTATGTACACTGTTACCTTAATTGCACAAAATGCCAACGGGCAGGGCAGCCTGACCAAAACAGATTATATCATCATCGGCGGTATGCCACTTCCCTTTGTAGAATCTTTCGAAAATGGATCGCTGGATAGCAAAAACTGGACTGTTGAGAATCCTGATCTGGGTATCACCTGGGAACTTACAGCTGTTCTTGGCACCAGCCCCGGGAATACAGCAGTCTGGGTGAATATTTTTGATTACTATTCTTTCGGACCACGCGATTATCTTATTTCACCACCTCTCGATCTGAGCAGTTTTAGCACAGTAGGCCTGATGTTCCAACATGCTTACACCTATCGCTACTCCCTGGCTGATACATTGATCGTTTCTATTTCGGATGATTGCGGTGATTCCTGGACCCGCTTGTATTCCGCCTATCTTGACGGTCTTGCTACCAGTCCTGAAAATGAAGAGTCATTTATCCCTCAGGGTGAAGATGACTGGTGCGGGTCTGGCTTTGGCGTTGATTGCAATATCCTTGACCTTACGCCATGGGCCGGTCAGAACAACATCAAGATCCGCTTTGAATCTTTTGGTCGCTATGGCAATAACCTGTATATCGACAATATTCAGATTGGTAATGCTGTTGTTACTGAAGAAGTTGAGGCAGAAGATAGAAATATTCAAATTTATCCCAATCCGTCGGAAGGGATATTCAATATCGTTCTGGATAAAAGAAATGAGCCGGTGATAATGAGTGTGAGGGATATTCGCGGGCAACACATTCATACTGAAGAGATCGGAAGCGAAAAAGCATTGGTTCATTTCGATGCAACATCTTTACCACAGGGCATCTATATTATTAGCTTCATTTCAAATAAGTTGAATGTTAACAAAAAGATCATAGTCCGCTAGCAAGAACCAATAACATGCAACTATTTTATGCACCGGAACTGCAGGGAGATCATTACACCCTGGAAGAACAGGAATCAAAGCATATTATCAGGGTACTGCGGATGAAGCCTGGTGATACCATAAGCCTTACAGATGGCACCGGCAATTTATACACAGCCAAACTGATCAACGATGATACCCGAAGGTGTACGGTCAGGATCATTGATATAAAAAAAGAATATGGCAAACGCCATTATCATATCCACCTTGCTGTTGCCCCTACAAAAAATATCAATCGTTTTGAATGGTTTCTTGAAAAGGCCACCGAGATCGGTATCGATGAAATAACACCGCTTATCTGTCAACGATCAGAGCGGAAGACCGTCAAGCCTGAACGACTGATAAAGGTGGTCACAGCTGCAATGAAGCAATCTGTAAAAGCTTATCACCCTGTTCTTCATGAGCCCAAATCATTCAAAGACTTTTTAAGTAATGATCACAAGGGTGAAAAATATATTGCATACGTTGAGGAGGGAGAACATCCATCCCTGAAATCACTTTACTCAATTGGTAAACAAGCTACGATCCTTATCGGCCCCGAAGGGGATTTCAGCCCGGAAGAAGTCAGCATGGCCATTGATAATGGATATAAAACTGTTAGTCTGGGAAACAGCAGGCTCCGGACCGAAACTGCAGGCGTGCTTGCATGTCATACGGTCGCTTTGCTGAATAATGAATTAGAACATTGAAGGGCGTTTTGCGTTATATTTTAGATATGAAGAAAGTTATAATTCTCGTTTTAGCAAGTACTTTATTTGCGGCTCCGCTTCGGGCGCAGCTTCAAATTGCCTTGCTGAAATACAATGGTGGTGGCGACTGGTATGC
>JAGLYE010000152.1 GCA_023132505.1 Bacteroidales bacterium
CCAAATGTTTCATAATCCATAAAAAGGTTGACTACTTCTTCCTTCGGATCTATTTCATTTAGCCAGCCAACGAACTTTTCAGTGGTCAACGGCCAATCGCCCCAGCTTTGCTCCGAAAACCTGAAGGCAATGTCATCACTCAGCCTGAAATTCTTCAGCAGAAGCTTGAGTTTGGGATTGATGGCATTGGCATACATATAGTTCGGACTTTTCCAGCCCATAACATGCTTGGCACCTTCGGTAAGCATCAGCTTGAAGCCCATCTCAGATACCATCTCACCTATTCCGTCGGAGTATATCAACTCAGTGTTCCTGAAGGTAGTGGGCAGCTGTCCGAAATGCTGTTCCACCTTCTTCTTATGCATCTCTACCTGTTCAAAAAACTCTTCTTTACTCTTTAGTGCTGCCAGTGCATGCCCATAAGTTTCAGCAATGAACTCAACATTCCCTGTTGCAGCCAGGGCCTTATAGCTATCGAGCACATCAGGTGCATATGCTTCAAACTGGTCGATGGCTGTTCCCGAGATAGAAAAGCTCACTTTAAAAGCAGAGCCATATTCATTGATCAGCTCCAGCAGCAGCTTGTTCATTGGCAGGTAACACTTGTCAGCTACCCTGCGCATGATAAAGCGGTTCTGTTGTTCATCAAAATAATGATGGTTAGAACCGATATCGAAAAAACGGTAGGTCCTCAGCCTGTAAGGCTGGTGAACCTGAAAATAAAAACAAATTGATCTCATATCCTGTAATCTTCAAATATCTTATAAAACACTTTCATATACTTCTTTGATCTTCACGGCAGCATTTTCCCATTTCAGGTTATTCACTTCATCTTTGCCATATCGTCTGAACATCTTCGACAGGCCCTCATAATGCAGCAGGCCATAAATGGAATCTGCCATGGCATCCACATCCCAGAAATCGATCTTCAGGGCATGTATGAGAATCTCTGAAACACCTGATTGCCTCGAAATTACAACAGGAACATTCGACCGCATAGCTTCAAGTGGTACGATCCCGAATGGCTCTGAGACTGACGGCATCACAAAAACATCACTAAGCCCAAACATGTGGTCAACGTCATCGCCTTTCAGAAAGCCTGTAAAGTGAAAACGGTCAGCCATTTTCAGTTCGGCTACACGCCTGATGATCTTGTTAAGCATGTCGCCACTACCTGCCATGACAAAACGCACCTTCGGGTCCTTATCAAGCACTTTCCTTGCAGCTTCAACAAAATAGTCAGGGCCTTTCTGAAAGGTGATCCTCCCAAGGAAAGTCACCACTTTATCCTTTACACCACGCTGATAATACTGATCAGGTTTGTCGCTGGGCTCAACGGCATTATGCGCTGTAAACACCTTATTGGGATCAATGCCATAGCGTTCGATCACTATTTTACGTGTCATATTGCTCACGGCAATCACACGGTCGGCCTCTTCCATGCCCCGGCGTTCCAGGTCATACACATTCTGGTTTATGTTTTCACCGGAGCGGTCGAACTCTGTGGCATGCATATGCACTACCAGAGGCTTTCCACTCACACTCTTTGCTGCAATACCTGCAGCATAGGTAAGCCAGTCGTGTGCATGGATCACATCAAAGTCGCTTGTGGCAGCCACAGCCGAAGCGATGAGTGCATAACGTTTCACTTCATCCATAAGGTCGGTGCCATACTTGCCCGAGAACTCGAATTTTTCGGAAAGGACAACATCTTCACTGCTTATCAACTCCAGTTCCTTCGCCTCCATTATCCTCCTGAACTCTTCAGGTCCGACATATGGGATAAGATTGGAGCCAATCTCCATGTATGTAATACGCTGCCAGTATTCTTCATACTTCTTGTCCCTGAAATCGACACTGATATCACTGGCATTGATGAGCCTGACGGCTTCCTGGTTTTCATCGCCATATGCCTTGGGAACTACAAACAGCACTTCCACATCATGCTTCATCAGGCCCTTGGTCATGCCAAAGCAGGCTGTACCCAAACCTCCGGTAATGTGTGGAGGGAATTCCCAACCGAACATTAAAACTTTCATCAGCCGATTAATGTGTTAATGGTTATCATTTTCTTTTCCTATTGTATTTCTTAATTAATGCATGGGTCCGCAACAGTTCTGACACACTCCATGCCTGTGAGATAGTTCCGCCCGGAAGGTGTGGCGGATCACCGTCATAGACTTCAGACACAGAACCGATCCCGGCTTCCGTCATCACCGCTTCAAATCCCTTGTAGATATCTTTAATGTAGTTTACGCCCTCTTTACCATGTATTCTGAGGTATGCCTCAGCAAAGTGGCCAAATAACCATGGCCATACCGTTCCCTGGTGGTAAGCCCGGTCGCGCTCGGGCTGGTTCCCGAAGTAGGTTCCTTTATAATTGATATTCTTGGGGGACAAGGTCCTGAGTCCACGGGCTGTGAGCAATTCTTTTTGAACCACATCAATAACACCCATGCTGATCTCTTCACCAATAGCCCTGTAAGGAAGTGATGCTGCTATGATCTGATTCGGGCGAACAGACCAGTCGGCACCTTCGCCATCTACATAATCAGCCAGGTATCCGTGTTTCTCATCCCAGAATGTACTCACAAATGAAGCAGGTATCATCTCAGCAATGTCTTTCCATTTGCTGATAAACTTATCATCACCTGAAGCTTCGGCCAATTCCATGCTGAACCTGATGGCATTATACCAGAGGGCATTAACCTCAACCGCTAATCCGATACGCGGAGTGACTGCTTTACCGTCAACAACCGCATCCATCCAGCTAAGGGCATGGCCCTGGGCACCTGCCCATATAAGTCCGTTGTCCTGCATATGGATATTGAAATCAGTACCCTTTCTATACCCGTCAAGGATCATCTTCATCTTGCGTCCATAAGCATTCCATATCTCTTTCTTTTCCCCTGTATAGTCTGCATATTGCTGCAGGGTCCAGAAGAACCACAGGGGGGCATCAACAGAATTATATGCAGAATCACTTCCTTCACCTATATTAGGGAATAACGGACCCTTGAGGTCGGTAAGCATAGCGTCGATCACCGCCTTGCAGGATTTAGGATCGTCATTGACAAGTGTCAGGCCCGGCAGGGCAATAAAAGTATCTCTGCCCCAGCGGTCGAACCATGGAAAGCCGGCAACGATCCATGTCTTGCCATCACGCTTTATGATAAACTGCTGAGCAGAATTTCTGAGGCAATTCTCAAAATCATCGCGTGGTGTGCGCTTCTTCACCTCCGCTGTGAATGCCCGCTTAATAGTAGCAGGGTTCACCTCTGAAGTGCCGGCACAGAAAACAATGCTCTCTCCCTTTTTGATCTCAACTTCAAAAAAGCCCGGAACGAACAGGTCTTCCTGGTAATCATACCCGCGCTCCATCTCCTCCTGGTACTCGATGTTATAATACCATTCGGGGCTGTGGGTGTATTCTACCTTTTTGGAGAATTGCATGAAGAGCGGAGTGTATCCGTTATACAAACGCATCCTGATTCCATTGGGCACCTTGCGGTGTTTATCATTAATGTCGAAATTTGCTTTCGAGAGCTTGTGAATATTCCTGAATGCCAGGAAAGGATTGAAGCGAAGCTTTGTAGGTGAATGTGCATCTTCAAGGGTGTAACGGATCATGATCCTGTCGTGCGACTCGGCAAAGATCAACTCCTTGCGGAGCATTACCCCCCCTACCCTGTATAGGATATTTGGGATGGGTTCCGTATTGAAATCCCTGACATATTTATGGCCACCCGGATTATAAACACCACCCGGATACTTATGGATGCCAAGGTTAAAGCTCGCATCCCGCTGGATCACCACCTCATCCATATTCGATAACAGGATGTGGTTCTCATTATCAATCCCGGGCTGTGGAGCGACCAGCAGGCCATGATACTTCCTTGTGTTGCAACCTATAATGGTACGACTCGAATAAGCACCCGCCCTGTTTGAACGGAGCAGTTCCCGCTTGAGTGAATATCCAAGATTTATTAACTTGTTTTTATCAAATTCGATGTAACTCATTTCTTAAGCAATTGCCTGATTTCTATGTGGTCAACAGTCTGCAAAAATAGGCTTTTTTTATCTGGTATAAATTAATATTAAGCATAATTAACATAAAATTAATAAGGTGGTTCACCTTAGAAGGAACTTTCATGATAAAGTGAAATAACTATATGGATGGAATATGGAATACCGGCGGTGGATAAAGGGAAGGAGATGGGATATGAATTAGTGGAATAGGGTTGCCAACCTTATTAAGGTTGGCAACCCTGAGCTATTTAGCTGGGAACCTTTCACTTATATATTTCAACGCCTCTCTTATCTCCAGACTGGCAGAGCTGGGCCCGGTGCGGATATAAAACTCCTCACCAAAACCTTTTTGCCTGAGAAAGACAGGGGCCGGGCTGCGTGTGCACTTCACATGACAAACAGTGCCTCCATCGATCTTTTCAAGGGTAGTCCTGATATAGGGCGTAACTTCCTGCCCCATCGATGATTTTACCAGGTTCCAGAAATGTAACAGAAACTTATCGTCATTATCAAATTTATCTATTTCAACACCCTCTACCCTGCCATCGTCTTCCACCCCAATAAGTAGATGTCCCCCACTGGAGTTCAAAAAAGCAGAGATGGTTTTCAGGCTGGCATGCTCAATGGCCGGATTTTTCTTTTCCTGCCTTACATCCCAGCGGAAAGAGGTCTTGAATTCAAGGTTATAGCTCTCCCCTGCTCCGATGAGATCGCGGATGCCTGGCTCAAGCTCATGTCCCCGGCCGGTGAAAAAAGAAATATGTTCAAGGGCTTTTATGGCATGGGAATGCAGTTCCTTATAGGCTATTCCGGGTTGCTCACGATCAAATTTAAAGTGGCTGACTTCACGCGAATAAAGCTTGCATGTCTTGGACGCATCACCACGCATCTCATAACCCAGGTTGATGGCCATAGCAGCTGTAGCATATTCCGATGGTGTCATCTTGCCCATGAGCAACATCATGGGAAGGATCATTCCTGAGG
>JAGLYE010000153.1 GCA_023132505.1 Bacteroidales bacterium
CGTGCATCATCCTGTTGTGAACACGCTTATTGTTTAATCTAAAAACTTACGTAATGAAGACAAAAACCAAGCAAGACCGACTGGAGAAACAACGGAGGACTTTCTTTTTGATCGGGATTATTTTTGCCCTGACGATCGTATTGACCGCATTTGAGTGGAAGACATATGACATTTCACTGGATGATGACTTCACCCGGACCTCTTATGGGATCATCGATGATGAGTTTGTCGAGATCACCAAACATGAAAGGCCGGAGCCACCCAAACCTATTGTAAAACCGGTGGTGGTATTAAAAGAAGTTGATAACAACACGGAGGTTGATGAGATTGAACTCTTCAACCCGGAAGCAGAACCCCTGGATTCTGTACCTGAATTCGTTTATATACCTCCTGAAGATCCGGATGAAGGAAAGGGTGGAGAGTTTTTCCTGGTGGTTGAAAAGATGCCCGAATTCCCCGGTGGGGAGGAAGCCCTCATGGTTTACCTGGCTTCAAAGACTAAATACACCAGGATGGCTATTGAAGCAGGCATTACCGGTACCGTTTATGTCAGTTTTATAGTGGAAAAAGATGGCTCAGTGTCAACTGTGGAGCTTTTGCGTGGGGTCGGCGGTGGACTTGATGGAGTTGCTCTGGAAGCGATCAGAAGCATGCCCGACTGGAGTCCCGGCAAACAAAGGGGTATTCCACAGAGAGTAAATATGAAGGTCCCATTTAAATTCAAATTGCAATAACCTTTAATTATATATCTATGAAAAAAAGAACATTATTTCAAATGGGCATTCATGCCCTTTCGGGCCTGATAATGGTGATGCCGATTCTGACTCCCAGCATAGCCCAAACACAGGTATTCACTGAACATGAAAAAGAGAATACCCTTTCTCCATATTTCATGATACCCGATGGTGATCCGGCAACGGATAAGATCCCACTACTGTCGACATCAGCTGATGTGAAGATCGCCGGTGTGATTGCCGATGTAACCATCACCCAGGTTTATAAAAATGAAGGGGAGAGACCTATTGAAGCTATTTATGTTTTTCCGGCTTCAACCCGCGCTGCTGTGTACCACATGCAGATGACTATTGGTGAAAGAAAGATCGTTGCGAAGATCGAAGAACGTAAAAAGGCACGTGAAGCCTATGAGGAAGCCCGTAACAACGGACAGAGCGCTTCTTTGCTTGAGCAGGAACGCCCCAATGTATTTATTATGAATGTTGCCAATATCATGCCCGGAGACAAGATCCTGGTGGAAATGAGTTATACCGAATTGCTCATCCCGGAAGGTGGAGTATATGAGTTTGTCTATCCTACGGTGGTTGGGCCCAGGTATTCGAACAATATGGAAGACCTGGCATCAAACACTGATAATTGGATAAGAAACCCGTATACTCCTGAAGGAGAAGCACCATTATATACTTTCGATATCAAGGCCAGCATCTCTGCCGGGCTTCCTATCCAGGAGATCAGCTGCAAGACCCATGATATGACCATTGACTATGATGATCCATCACTGGCAACACTAAAACTCAAAGAAGGACAGGCAGCCTCCGGCAACAGGGATTTGATTATCCGTTACCGCCTGGCAGGCGGAAAGATCGAATCGGGTCTCCTGCTTTATGAGGGAAAGGATGAGAATTTCTTCCTGGCCATGATACAGCCGCCTGCGAAGCCAAAGGCTGAGCAGATCCCCCCCAGGGAGTATATCTTTATTGTTGATATTTCCGGTTCTATGTGGGGATTTCCGCTGGACATCTCCAAAGAGCTAATGAGAAACCTGCTTGGTAAGCTGAAATCAACCGATCGCTTTAACATCCTGCTTTTTTCCGGTGGTTCCAGCCTGCTCTCAAAGTGCTCTATGGAAGCTAACGAAGCTAATATCGGCAAGGGCATCGATTTTATCGACTGCCAGCATGGCGGAGGTGGAACAGAACTGCTCCCGGCACTCAAAAGGGCCCTGGCATTAAAAGGTACGGAAGATTATGCAAGGAGCTTTGTGATCCTTACTGATGGTTATGTTTCTGTAGAAAAGGAAGCCTTCGACCTTATCAGGAACAACCTCGGCAATGCAAATTTTTTCCCATTCGGGATCGGGTCTTCGGTAAACCATTACCTCATCGAAGGCCTGGCACATGCCGGTATGGGTTCCCCCTTTGTGGTCACTTCAGGCGAATATGCCTATGCCACAGCAGAGAAATTCAGGAATTATATTCAAAACCCCGTGCTTACCAATATCGAGATGAGCTATGATGGTTTTGAAGTGTATGATGTGGAGCCGCTATCTATGGCGGATGTATTTGCTGAGCGCCCTCTGATCATCTTCGGAAAATGGAAGGGAAAAGCAGAAGGCAATATCCGTATCGAGGGCACTTCAGGCGAAGGTCAATATACTAAGATCCTGGATGTAAATGACTATACGGCGAATGCCAGGAATGCCGCCCTGACCTACCTCTGGGCCAGGGAAAAGATCAGGGTCCTGGATGATTATGCATCACTGAACCTATATACTTTGAACCTAGAAGAGGAAGTTACTGCCCTGGGTTTGAAATATAACCTGCTTACCCGATATACTTCCTTTGTGGCCATTGATAATCAGATAAGGAATGAAGACGGGACTTTTACCACAGTAAATCAAGCATTACCGTTGCCCGAAGGAGTTAGTAATTATGCTGTTGGTGGTATTAGCGGTTATGGAACGCAAAAATCATCCTTGCCAAAGATGTATCACTCCCTGAGTGGGGCAGGCCAGGTTGTGAAGTGTCGTGAAGTCAGCCTCTCAATATCTGATGGTTCTGCCGAAGAAAAAAATGATGAAGTCTTAGTACTTGTTGAAAAGATGGCTGAATTCACCGGCGACAAAGATGGTGTAGAAGCTTTTCTGAAAAAGAACCTTAACTATCCTGTTGATGCATTGGGTGATGGCCTTGAAGGCTCGGTTTATGTGGAGTTCGTGGTTGATAAAGATGGAAGCATTAGTGATATCGAGATTGTGAGCAGTACGGATTCAATCTTTGAACAGGAAGCCATCAGGCTGATCAAACTGACCAACAAAAAATGGAAAGCCGCAAGGCAATCCGGTAACAAGGTGAAGTCAAGAATGGTGCTTGAGATTGTCTTCGAATTGACCGGGTAAACTTTTGCTCCAAAGGCGCATACAGAACCGGCTTATAAGTAAAAAATAATGCCGGTTCTTTTTTTCGGAATCGAAATTTACCATACCTTTGTGAAAAATTTCACAATAAAGGTATTTACAATGAAACCATCTCATATTGAACACATTGGAATAGCTGTTAAAAGCCTTGATGAGACCATTCCTTTTTATGAAAAAATGCTTGGCACAAAATGCTATGCCATTGAAGAGGTAAAAGACCAGAAGGTGAAAACTGCATTTCTTAAGGTCGGGCAGACAAAGATCGAATTGCTGGAATCGACCGATCCGGAAGGGCCAATCGGGAAATTTATTGAAAAGCGAGGGGAAGGCATCCATCACATTGCTTATGCCGTGGAGGATATCAAGTCCCACCTGAAAGAAGCAGAAGAAAGTGGCATCAAACTGATCGACCAACAGCCGCGTAAGGGCGCCGAAGGCCTCGACATTGCCTTTCTCCATCCCAAATACACATTCGGTGTACTTACCGAATTCTGTGAAGATAAAAGCTAATTTAATTCCAGATGAATTCCATTTGCATCAAATTTAAATTTTTAGTACTTGTTTGAAGCATTAATTCATTATAGTTTTTAATTTGTTTCGAATTTTGAGGATTAGAATTTAGGGTTTTGTTATCTTCATGGGATAGAAGAATGTTTAATAAAGATAAGGCTTGACATTTCTGCACCTTCTCATATTATTCTGCGTGGGGTCTTTAGGCCTGTGGATGGCCATTCCTGTAGGCCTTGCCTATGGCTTTAATCCTTATGTAATTGCAATAACCATTATCCTGGGGTCTGCAAGCAGTTCCACCCTGGTCTATATTTTTGGAAGCCGTGTTAAAAGGTATGTATTGAGCAAAAGAGGTGAAAGGTACCTTGGAAGGTCGAAAGCAAAAATGCATCACTACCTCAACAAGTACGGGGTGATAGGGCTGGGGCTCCTGCTGCCGGGCATATTTGGACCGATGCTGGGCATGGCCATCGGTATTACTGTTGTAAGGGCTACGAAACGATTGCTGATATGGTCGTTGATTGGGAATGTGATCTGGAGTATATTGCTTTCGGGAGTGGGTGCGCTGGGGATAACGATATTTTAGGGTTGCCAACCTTAATAGGGTTGGCAACCCTTATGATTTTGCTATCTTAGCAGCTAAAAACTGGCAATTATGTTGATTATTGGAATAGCAGGCGGATCGGGGTCGGGGAAGACCACTGTAGTAAACAGGATGATAGAACTCCTTCCCAGGGAAAGTGTCTCCGTGATCGCTCAGGACTCCTATTACTGGGACAACGGCCATCTCCCTCCGGAAGAAAAGAAAAAAATCAATTTTGACCATCCTGATTCTATTGAATGGGACCTGCTTGCACGCCACCTAGACCTTCTCAGGGATGGCCATGCTGTGGATATGCCTACCTATTCTTATGTGGAATGTGCCCGTTTGAAAGAAACCATAAAAGTTGAACCTCGTGAAGTTACCATTGTTGAAGGGATTCTCATTTTCACCAATCCCGAACTCAGGGCGAGGTTTAATGTTAAGACCTTTGTTGATGCCGATGATGATGACCGCCTGTCACGTATCCTGAGTAGGGATATTGTGAAAAGGGGCAGGGATGTTCAGGATGTGTTGAGACATTACCACACCTTTGTAAAACCCATGCACCTGCAGTTCATCGAGCCTTCAAAAAGATATGCCGATATCATCGTACCCCAGGGTGGAGAGAACCATGTTGCTATTGATATCCTGGCATCAAAAGTGAAAACGATACTGTCGGAGCATTAAAAGATCTTTTTAGTGGTTTCCCTGCCCGGAGTGAAATCGATCTCACTGAATTTTAACCTCAATTCTTCAACAGATGGAT
>JAGLYE010000154.1 GCA_023132505.1 Bacteroidales bacterium
CTGCCTACTGCATACTGCCTACTGTCAACTGGTATCCCCTAAACCGCGTAGCGGTTAGCTAAAATTTGCCTTATGCCTTTTGCCTTTTGCCATTTTCCTTATGCCCTCTGCACCACCACCGGAATCGCTTCCCCGCACTTAGCACATTTATCATCTTCCAGACCCGCCAGTCTCGTATGGTATCCTGACCGGCTGATGAGCAAGTGGCCGCACTTAGGACAATAGGTGTCCCGCCCTTTATCTGAGCTCACATTCCCCAGGTAAACATAATGCAAGTATTCACGGGCAATCTCATAGAACTTTTTAAGCAAAGATTCCGGTGTGGCATTATGAGTCAGCTTGTAAGTGGGGAAAAAACGGGAGATGTGCAGAACTGTATCTGGCCCAAGTTCCTTATTGATCCATTCCATCATCTTCCTGAAATCTTTTTCATTATCATTTTCATCAGGAATGAGAAGGTTGGTCATCTCAAGATGCCTGTCTGAAGCCCTGATCGTCTTCAGACTTTCCAATACAGGGGCCAAAGAAGATGATGTCAGCTGCTTGTAAAATGCCTCAGTAAAAGCTTTCAGGTCCACACTGAAGGCGTGTATTACGGGGATCAACTCCTTTAATGGGTCAGGATTGATAAAGCCATTGGTGACCACAATATTATTCAGGCCTGCATCAATTGCTTTATCAGCAATATCTTTCATGAACTCATACCATACTGTAGGCTCATTATAGGTATATGCGATACCCAGGTTTCCTGCCTCTGCTGCAGCCATATCAACAATAGACGCAGGGGAATATTCTTTCAGGTACGGGTAATCTTTTACGTTGGTCTGGGATATCTCCCAATTCTGGCAAAAACGGCAATGCAGATTGCAACCGACTGTTCCTACCGACAGGATATTCCTTCCCGGATAATAATGATACAGTGGTTTTTTTTCAATGGGGTCAAGATGCAGGGAACATACTTTACCGTAATTTTCGCTCAGCAGTATCCCATCCCTATTCTTTCTAACCCTGCATATACCGCTTTGCCCATTTTTGAGTAAACAATTGTGAGGGCATAGGTTACATCGTATATCCTGTCCCTCTTCTGTGATATAATATCTTGCTTCCATCAGTTCTTTTCTGATCAATAACCTTTCTCTATCAATCTGTCAACCCACTTTTCCGCCACCAGCTCCTGGTAATTTCCCATTTTATCCAAAAGGGCAGCGGCATCCGTGTCGACAAGGATATTAGCGCGGTGTTCCGGCCTGACAAACTTCATATCAACAGCATGATCAAACCATTCGATCACAGGATCATAGAAATGATCAATATTGTAGATCCCCACCGGCTTATGGATCAGTCCCAGCTGGTTCCAGCTCAACATCTCAAAGAGTTCATCCATGGTACCGAAGCCACCCGGCATGCTTATAAAACCATCCGATAATTCTTCCATAACCTTCTTACGCTCCTGCATATCTTCCACCAGGATAGTTTCTGTCATATTTTTGTGCAGGATCTCCTTCTGAGCCAGGTTTCCGGGCATCACACCTGTGACCTTCCCGCCCAGGGCAAGAACACGGTCGGCGATGGATTTCATCAAACCAATGTCGGCCCCACCATAAACCAATTCAATATCTTTTTCTACCAATGCATCGGCAAGTCTTTCTGCCATTACAGCATATGTCACCTTAATACCTTTACTGGAACCGCAAAATACACAGATCTTCTTCATCTACTAATTTATAATGGCCTGATTATTGAATTGATTTTAACCGGAAATCATTAAATTTGTGCTGATCAAAGATAGATAAAATAAGCATGAACAAACTATATCCACTGAAATTCAAGCCCATCTTCAAGGACAAGATATGGGGTGGTACCAGGATCCATTCGGTAATAGGCCTTGACTTTTCCCCTCTGCCCAATTGCGGGGAAGCATGGATGCTGTCCGGTGTAGAAGGTAACCCCAGTGTTGTTACCAACGGCTTCCTGGCAGGTAATGAGTTGAATGAGCTTCTCGAGGTTTATATGTATGATCTGGTAGGGGATGAAGTATATGAAAAGTATGGAAATGAATTTCCTGTACTCATCAAGCTGATCGATGCCAACGACTGGCTTTCAATCCAGGTCCACCCTGATGATGAGCTTGCGGCCAAAAGAAAAATCGGCAGGGGAAAAACCGAGATGTGGTACGTACTGGGGGCAGATAAAAATGCAGAACTGATAAGTGGCTTCAACCGGAAACTGAACAAAGAAATATACCTTGAACATCTGCAAAATAAAACCCTGCCGGAGATCATGAATTACGAAAAGCTTGCAGAAGGAGATGTATTTTTTATGCCAGCCGGGAGGGTGCATGCCCTCGGACCGGGAACACTGCTTGCAGAGATACAGGAAACTTCTGACACAACCTATCGCATTTATGACTGGGACCGTACCGACAGTGAAGGGAACAGCAGGGAGTTGCATCTTGACGAAGCACTGGATGCCATCGACTTTGAAGTTCATGATAAGTACCGCACCGATTATCCACGGGAAGAAGAGAAAAGTGTGAGGCTGGCCATTTGCGAACATTTTACCACCAGTCTGATCTCAATGGAAAAGTATGCCATAGAAAAAGACTACAGTTCCATCGGATCTTTTGTATCCTTGTTATGCACTGAAGGAAAGGCAATTATAAAGTGCCAGGATGAACAATACGACATCAATGCCGGAGAGTTAATGCTAATCCCGGCCATCATAGATAACATCCTGATCAATCCCCTTCAAAAAACTAAGTTGCTGGAAGTATTTATATAACTATTTCTTTTTACTTTTGGCGTGTTTCTCATTTAACAATATAACAACATATATAAGACCATTGATAATATGAAAAAACTAAGCATGATCGTGCTGGCTCTTCTCATCGGGTTTACAGTTTATTCGCAGAATGATAAAAAGAAGGGTCATAACCTACCTTCCATTGACCTTAAGACTGCTAAGGGAGAACCTTTCAACACCGCTAATATCAGTAATGACGGAAAACCCATTATACTTAGCTTCTGGGCCTTATGGTGTAAGCCCTGTGTTAAGGAACTTAACACAATATCTTATGAATACATCGACTGGCAGGAAGAAACCGGTGTTAAGCTGATCGCTGTTTCTATTGATGATGCCAGGTCCACCTCAAAAGTTAAACCTTTTGCCGATGGCAATGACTGGGATTACGAAATATTGCTGGATGTAAATGGAGATTTCAAACGGGCCATGAACGTGAATATGATCCCGCATACCTTCATCCTCGACGGAGATGGAAATATTGTATGGCAACATACTTCATTCTCTGAAGGCGGCGAACTTCAGATAATCGAAAACGTACGTAAAATCGTTGCAGGCCAGGAAATAGATGCACATTAAGGGTTCCGGTACCTCAACTCACTAAACCAAAATCAACGAAATGAAGAAATTAATTCCTGTATTAATTACAGGCCTCACCCTGATATTCTCCGGCGCCCATGCACAGAATTTCGTCGACCGTGGACATTTAAGCGGTAGTTTTCAATTCGACGGACAGTATTATATGGAGGATACCCAACTGGGGATCAACGACTCCACCCTCGACGGAAAACTGTTCCGGATGAACGGCTTTGGAAACATTATTTACACGAATGGCAATTTCCGGGCAGGGTTCAGATATGAAGCCTACCTGCCTCCCATTGCCGGTTACAATCCAAAATATGATGGGCACGGCATCCCATATTACTTTGCTGAATACCAGTTTAAAAATATACAGATCACCGTCGGTAATTTCTATGAGCAATTTGGAAATGGACTCGTACTCAGAAGTTATGAGGAATGGACCCTGGGATATGATAATTCCATCAGGGGAGCAAGGGTTAAGATTCAGCCATATAAAGGGATTGCCCTGAAAGGTTTGATTGGTACCCAGCGCTACTACTGGGAACCTTATGCCAACGGAAACCGCGGCATCGTGAAAGGTATCGATGCTGAATTCTACCTGAACGATATGTTCAATGGCATGGCCGATGCTAAAACCAAGATCATCCTCGGGGGAAGCTTTGTCAGCAATTACGAAAAAGTTGCAGACAAGACACTTGTACGGGACACTACAATATATAAGTATAATCTCCCCAACAACGTGGCCGCATATGCCGGAAGGTTGCTATTGATCTATGGCAGGTTCCAGTTCAATGCTGAGTATGCATACAAGATCAATAATCCTTCGGCCATGAACAATTATATCTACAAGAACGGGGAATCATTGCTGGCAACGCTTTCTTACTCAAGAAAGGGACTTGGAATTTCGTTATCCGGGAAACGCATTGATAATATGAGCTATAAATCGAGGAGTACTGAGATTGGCGAGGCCCTTGACATCAATTATTTACCGCCACTTACCAATCCGCAATCCTATAGCCTTGCAACCATCTACCCTTATGCCACCCAGCCCAACGGTGAGATAGGGATACAGGCCAAGGTAAATTATACCATTCCCAAACGTTCCAAACTAGGCGGGAAATATGGTACCAAGATCGAACTGAATTACTCAAACATCTTAAATATCGACAAACAGCCTGTTGCTGAAGGCATCCCTGTTGATTCAACCGGAACGCTCGGATACAAATCTGATTTCTTTGCCATTGGGCAGCCCAAATACTTCGAAAGCTTTGATGTTCTCTTAAACAAAAAGTTCAACAGTAAATTCAAGATGATACTGTCGTATGTTTACCAGGTGTACAATATTGATGTGATTGAAGGTCACACTGGAGAACCCATGGTATATACTAATATTGCCATTGCAGACCTGACCTATAAGTTCACACCCACCAAGTCACTCCGGTTCGAATATCAGCAATTGTTTACCAAACAGGACAGGGGCGATTGGGTGATGGCCCTGCTCGAATTCAATAT
>JAGLYE010000155.1 GCA_023132505.1 Bacteroidales bacterium
AGTTTCTGATTCTGTTTTAGGTTCTTTTTTTGGTTTATCCGAAACCCTGCTCTGTCCATAGAACTCCGAAACTTCTTCATTAAGGAGGGCCTCATAATCACTGAGCCTTTCAATATGTTTATCTCCCACAGTGAATGGGATCATTGCCACCACCTGATCCATAAAAACGACTTCAACACGGTAATTGTCGTGTATCCAGGAATCCCCATCAACACTCCCCCAACCTGAAGAGATAGTAAAAACTTCGCCCGGGTCCTGGCCTGGAGTAATATACCCAAAGCTGTCGGCCACACCTGCCAGTATGCCGGTGTCGTCATAATACTTAAAGAAAAGTTCACACAGCCATTCCTCCGGGAGTTTATTGTTGAATTTTAACTCCGTCATGATATATCGGGTGTCCTTTTTGTCAAACTGCTTAAGATAAACCCTTTCATCTTCAGTCAGGTCGCCTTCCGGCGCCTCATAGGTTTTCAGGGATGCAACCTCAAAATAGGGGTTTTCCTTTGGTGTAACCCTGCCTGCTTCTTCAATATGAAATTTTGTTGTACCCACCTCTTCCCCATCGAAATAGACTTCCCATATATAATCGCCTTTATCCCAGAACTTACCGTACTCATCGTTTCCCCAACCAAAATCGTGAGTGACCAGATTCATGTCTTTGGTTATGGTCAACTCTTTTTCCTCGTTGCAGAGCTCCTTTACCTTTTTTTCACCTTCCAGTCTAAAAGCCTTAAAGGTTATCCTGGCCTTCCATTCCTTTTCATCAAAAAGCTTATTATAGAATTCGAGCGCCACGCTCAGGTAGCTTAACTCATATCGGTCGAACACCTTACGGTACCTTCTTTGTTTGTTCATCACCCGGTCCCAGGCGAAAGTTCTAAGGCTTTTAAGTTTATATTTCTTAGAAGATTTATCTTCTTTGACAGGCATAGTAAACAAGATATTGGTTAAAAAATATTCGCAATCACCCTCCCGTAGGCTCGACTGTCAAAATTAAGGAATAATTCCTTACGGGAAGCTGTATAGCTTGGCAGTTGATGGTTGACGGTTGACAGTTGACAGTAGGCAGTAGGCTGTAGGCAGTAGGCTGTAGAATAAGTGACAATACCCTGCACCCTGTACCCTGAACCCTGCACCTACCTAATAAACAACAGCTCCCGATACTTCGGCAGCGGCCATACCTCGTCATCAACCAGTAGTTCAAGCTTATCTACATGACGCCGGATGATATCGAAGTAGGGCATCACATTCTGGTTATATGCAGCGGCGGCATCTTTGAAGCTATCCAGGCGGTTGGCTTTCTTGCGCTCTTCAAGCATGGCATCCACATTGGTCTTTACCTCTGAAATATGTTCTGATATCTCCTTGATGGTCTGTATCTGGTTGCGGGAAAGCTTCACATAAGTCTTTGAATCAAGCACATCGCTAAGTCCTTTGGCGTTCTCGATGAGAGTATTCTGGTATTTCACCGCGATAGGGATGATATGGTTCTGTGCCAGGTCACCGATCACGCGTGATTCAATCTGGATCTTCTTCACATAATTCTCAAGCTTGATGTCGTAACGGGCCTCCAGTTCACGCCTGGTAAGTATCCCGTTGTGTTCAAAAAGCTTCACGGTAGATGGGGAAATGTATGCTTTGAGGGCTTCAGGAGTAGAATGCAGATTAGATAAGCCCCTTTGTTCTGCCTCATCGATCCATTCCTGACTGTATGAGTTTCCTTCAAAGCGGATCTTTTTCGATACCTTGATATACTTTTTAATGACCTGGTAGATCGCCTCTGTCCTTCTAATCTTTTTCTTGATCAGGGCATCTACCTCTTTCTTAAATTCATTCAGCTGGTCGGCCATGATCAGGTTTAGTGTCATCATGGCATTGGAGCAGGTATCGGCAGAGCCCACCGCCCTGAATTCGAACTTATTGCCGGTAAAGGCAAATGGTGAGGTCCGGTTCCTGTCGGTATTGTCGGCAAGGATCTCAGGAATCTTGGGGATGTTAAGGTTCATCTCCGACTGTCCGCCGGTAGCAAATTTTCCGTTCACCTTGCTTTTTTCTATCTTGTCAAGAACCCCTGACAGATATGAGCCAATGAAGGCAGAAATGATCGCCGGTGGGGCTTCATTGGCACCCAGGCGCAGGTCATTGCCTGCAGAGGCGATACTTGCCCTTAGAAGGTCGGCATGCTTGTTTACCGCCATCAGAATATTTACAAGTAAGGTGATAAAGCGGAGGTTAGACTTCGCATCCTTTCCCGGGCTAAACAGGTTGATGCCTGTATCTGTAGCCAATGACCAGTTATTATGCTTTCCCGAGCCATTTACCCTGGCATAAGGTTTTTCGTGCAGCAATACCGTAAGGTCATGATTTTTAGCCACTTTCTGCATAATATGCATCAACAGCTGGTTATGATCCACAGCCAGGTTGGTTTCTTCATATACAGGTGCACATTCGAACTGATTGGGAGCTACCTCATTATGGCGTGTTTTCAGAGGGATGCCCAGCCTGTGTGATTCATATTCAAATTCTTTCATGAACTCCAGGGCACGCTGTGCAATGCTGCCAAAATAGTGATCGGAAAGTTGTTGGTCTTTAGCCGAAGCATGCCCGAAAACAGTTCTGCCGGTGAGCAGCAGATCTGGCCGTGCCATATAGAGGGCGGTATCAACGAGGAAATATTCCTGCTCCCATCCAAGTGTCGGGTACACCCTGGTGATATCCTTATCGAAATAACGGCATACCGCTGTTGCAGCAAGGTCAACGGCCTCAATGGCGCTCAGCAAAGGTGTTTTATAGTCGAGGGCTTCTCCTGTATAAGAGACAAATACAGTCGGGATACAAAGGGTGTTGTCCATGATGAATGCAGGACTGGTTGGGTCCCAGGCAGTATATCCGCGTGCTTCAAAGGTATTCCTGATACCTCCGCTGGGAAAGCTGGAAGCATCCGGTTCCTGCTGGATCAGCTGCCCTCCCTGGAAATTTTCAATGGCACCGCCACCTTCCATGGGATTTATAAATGCATCATGTTTCTCTGCTGTGGCGCCGGTAAGCGGATGGAACCAGTGCGTATAATGTGTAGCTCCCTTGCTCATGGCCCATGCCTTGAGCGAGGCTGCAATCTGGTCGGCCATGCTGCGATCGAGCTTCTCCCCTTTCTTGATAGAGCGGAGCACCTGCCGGTAAGCATCTCCCGGCAGGAATTCCTGCATGGATACATTGCTGAAGGTCTGCTCTCCAAAATAATCAGATATCTTTCCTGACGGAAGCTTGAACACTGCCGGTTTCCTGTTCAAAGTGGCTTCGAGCGCCTTGAAGCGGATGTTTTCCATTTGTGGATACGTTTTTATTACCCACCCCCTGGCTTCGCCTTTCCCCCTCCCTGCCAGCAGGGAGGGAAATTAAGGGGGAGGGTACATTTATGATTATAGTGCACGAAAATATCTATAATGAAAGTTGTGTGAAAAGAAAAATTATCACTTTTTACTAACAATGAAAAGCCCCATAAAAGTCAGGAACCCATTGACCAGAAGCAGCTCGAAGCCAAAGTCGTAGCCCCAGAATATGTTTGTATCATATATGCTCAGTACATAGCAAAGTGCCGGAGAGATAATGGCAATCATGGGTACGTACTTATCACGTATTTTATGTTTGGTAAAAAGCCCGTAGGCAAACATCCCCAGCAAAGGTCCGTATGTATAGCCGGCAATTGTAAACAGACTTGAGATCACTGAGCGGTCGTTGATAGCATTGAAAGTCACAATCACAAAAAAGACGATAACGGATATCCCGATATGCACAAGGTACCGGACCCGGGTCTTTTGCTTTTCATCCAGGTCGTCCCGCTTTCTGATCCCCAGTATATCCACCGAGAATGAGGTCGTGAGCGCTGTGAGGGCGCTGTCGGCACTGGAATAGGCCGCAGCTATCAGGCCTATGATAAAGGTAATACCAGCCACCGGGCCGAGATATTGAAGGGCCACAGTTGGAAACAGTTCGTCTGTGGTGCCAAGGGTCGGAAATCCGCCGATTCCTGATGCATAGATCCACAAAACTGCACCCAGACTTAAGAAAAGGAGATTCACCGGCACCAGTGCATAACTAAGCCAGTAAATATTCTTCTTTGCATCTTTGAGGTTCTTGCAGCTGAGACTTTTCTGCATCATATCCTGATCAAGGCCGGTCATGACTATGGCAATGAACATCCCCGCCAGGAAATCCTTGATCATAAAATGCCTGTCCTGCCATTCGGTAATAAACATCCGGCTGTATTCGCTGTCACGGATCTCCTGTACCAGTCCACTGAACGACAAGTCCATCTTGCTACTGATGATCACAAGTGTAATTACGACAGCAATGAGCATAAAGGTTGTTTGCAGGGTATCGGTCCAAACGATGGTCTTTATCCCGCCACGGAAGGTGTAAAGCATGATGAGTATGATGAACATGGCCACGGTAGCCCAGAACGGGATGCCCCAGGCATTGAACACAAACAACTGGAGTACGCTCACAACCAAAAACATCCGGAAGGATGCCCCGATGATGCGCGAGATCAGGAAGAAAACAGAACCTGTTTTATACGACCAGAAGCCGAAGCGTTCTTCCAGGTAGGTGTAGATGGAAGTCAGCTGAAGCTTATAATACAATGGCAACAACACATTGGCGATCACGAAATAACCCAGCAGGTAACCCAGAACGATCACCATATAGGAGAACTGCGTATTGCTGACATCACCCGGTATGGAAATAAAGGTGACCCCGCTCAGCGATGCACCGATCATGCCGTATGCCACCACCAGCCAGGGAGAGCGGCGGTTGCCCAGCATGAACGTATCATTATCAGACTTCCGTGAAGTAATGAAGCTGATAGTGAACAACATGACTGTGTAGGCGGC
>JAGLYE010000156.1 GCA_023132505.1 Bacteroidales bacterium
TATGTTTGAGACCATGTATATTTCCAATGGTGTAGGCCTTGCTGCCCCACAGATAAACAGATCCATCAGGCTGTTTATCGCAGACGCAAGCCCTTTTGCAGAAGACTACCCGGAAGCTGAAAACTTCAAAAAGGTTTTTATCAACCCTTACATCATAGAGGAAACAGGTGAAGAATGGAGTTTCAATGAAGGTTGCCTGAGTGTGCCCGGAATCAGGGAAGACATTATCCGAAAGCCTAAGATCACAATCGAGTACCATGACAGGGACTTTAACCTGATCGAAGAACAATATGAGGGTGTCATGGGCAGGATCATCCAGCATGAATATGATCATATTGAAGGAAGGATCTTCGTTGAGCTGGTGAGCCCCTTACGAAAAATATTATTGAAAAGAAAACTGAATGATATCTCTACGGGAAATATCGATGTGGATTATAAAATGATATTCCCCCTTAAATCAAAAAAGAAAAAGAAAAAATAACTATATCAAAAACCATTGGAAATGACACTATTTAGAAATTCACTATTGATGTTGGTCCTTGTGGCAGTAATTGCTTCCTGCGGGCCTTCAAATGAAAAAGATGCTGCTGACATCACAGCTGCAGAAGACGTTTTATTCTCATCAGAAGAGGGATTCATTGACAAGGCAAAAGCCCTTGAGCTCGTCGATCTGTATGTTGATTATGCCAACAGCTACCCCGGTGACAGCATGGCTGTTGAGTTTTTGTTCAAGGGTGCGGAGTTTTGCCTGAACCTTGGTGAAGGGCAACGTGCCATTACCTTGTACGACAGGGTAATTCAAGAGTACCCTGACTTCAGAAAAGTCCCGGAGTGCCTGTTCCTGAAAGGCTATGTTTACGAGAATTATCTTGGCGACCTTGACAGTGCCAAGGCTATTTACCTTGAGTTCATTGAGAAATATCCTGAAAATGAGTTTGCAGATGATGCAGTTATTTCAATCCAAAACCTGGGCAAATCTCCTGAGGAACTGATCCGGCAATTTGAGGAACAGCAAGCTTTAAGCGATCCGGAATAGATTGCTTAAGATTTACAATTCTGTATTTATACTTTATAGTTTAGGATGTGATATCCGATATTCGATATTCGATATTTGATATTTGATATTCGATATTCGAGCCTTCAATAAGTTCAGGTCAAGTCATTCGATCCTTCGATTATTTTGCATAATTAATAGCCCTTGTTTCCCTGATCACTGTAATCTTGATCTGCCCGGGATAGGTCATTTCATCCTGGATCTTCCTTGACAGGTCGAGGGATATCTGGGTTGCTTCGGTATCCGATACTTTTTCTGCACCTACGATGACCCTGAGTTCACGTCCGGCCTGGATAGCATATGTTTTCACAACGCCAGGATAGTTGAGTGCCAGTTCTTCAAGTTTATTGAGTCTCTTAATGTAGGCTTCAGCCACCTCGCGCCTTGCTCCCGGCCTTGCACCTGAAATGGCATCACAAACCTGAACGATCGGTGCAATAAGTGATTCCATTTCGACTTCATCGTGGTGTGCACCAATCGCATTGCATACATCGGGTTTTTCTTTATATTTTTCGGCAAGCTTCATCCCCAGGATAGCATGTGGATTTTCAGGCTCATTGTCGGGCACTTTACCAATATCGTGTAATAAGCCGGCCCGTTTGGCCTTTTTGGGATTCAACCCCAGCTCTGAAGCCATGGTAGCACAGAGATTGGCTACCTCGATAGAGTGTTGTAAAAGGTTTTGCCCGTATGATGAACGGTACTTCATCCTGCCAACCATCCGTATCAACTCGTGATGCATATTATGAATGCCAAGGTCGATCGCGGTTCGCTTACCGGTTTCAACAATCTCCTGTTCAATTTGCTTGCGGGTTTTGGCAACCACCTCCTCAATTCGTGCAGGGTGGATTCTGCCATCGGTAACCAGTTTATGCAGTGACAGCCTGGCTATCTCTCTTCTGACGGGGTCAAAGCCCGATAATATGATCGCTTCGGGAGAATCGTCGATGATAATCTCAATTCCTGTAAGGGATTCAATTGCCCGGATATTTCGGCCTTCACGACCAATGATCCTGCCTTTGATCTCATCATTGTCGAGATGAAATACCGAGACAGTATTTTCGATGGCATGCTCAACTGCAGTGCGTTGGATAGATTCAATAACAATCTTTTTCGCTTTTTGGTTGGCAGTAAGCTTTGCCTCGTCAACAATCTCAGCAATATAGACCTGGGCTTCTGTTTTGGCTTCTTCAAGGATGGTTTCGCTTAGCTGGCTCTTGGCTTCAGCTGCCGACAAACCTGATATAGCTTCCAATTGTTCGACCTGTTCCTTGTAGGCCCTGTCGAGATCCTGTTGCTTATTGCCAATGATCTCCATCTGGTTGTTCATGTTGAACCGTATTGAATCAACCTCCTTTTGTTTGCGTTGCAGCTCTTCAAGTTTATGCGAGATGCTTGATTCCTTCTGGCTTAGCCTGTTTTCACTTTGCTGAATTCTGTAATTTTTTTCGTTAATTTCTTTTTCATGCTCAATCTTGAGTTGAAGGAATTTTTCTTTCGCCTGCAGAATTTTATCCTTTTTATATACTTCGGCCTTTTCTTTGGTTTCCTGCAGCAGCTTTTCACTTTTTTTCTCAACTGCTTTCCTCAGCAATGTTGAAGTGATGATCACTCCAAGCCCCAATCCGACAACTCCCGAGACAATAAGGTATACTATATCTGGCATCTTCTCAGAGTTTTAATTAAACATTAATTAAACAGAGCAGTAATGTGTGGCAAAAAAAAACCCGCAATTAATTCCTGGGTTTTTCGAAACCCCAAAAGACACGGGTAGGGAGGCCAAGTTATTCGAACTTCCACAGTTCCTGACCATAGGAAATCCGCCAAGGCGGAGTGAGGCCTGTTCTAGGAACTTATGAGCCAACCCTAATTAAAGTAATGTTGAGTTTACAAACCAAAATGAATTAACGCGGGTATATTTTGATATTTTCAAAGAACGACTTTCGGGGACTATCCCTCTTTATGTTCTGAAAGCAATTTTTCCAGGGTCTGTAAACCGTTGATCAGATCATCATTATCAGTCCTGACCGCGGTTTGTGCTTTTAACGAGCTTGTGGAAAACCACAACGATACCATCGCGAGCAAATCCTGGTTGTCGTTAAAAGCGTAAGTATTTGCATATTCTTCGATCTTTTTATTAATTAACCTGGCAGCTTTTCGTATGACCTCTTCCTCCTCTGCTTTGACCGTCATCTTATATGGGCGGTCGGCTATTTTAACTGATATTGCTAATTCGTCCATTAGGTCTTCGAGCCTTAATCGGCTTTTCTACTGATTCAATAGTCCCACACATTTATCAATTTCCCGCAACAGTTCTTCAATTTTCGCCTTTACTTCTGTTGAATCTTCTTTATCTGTTAGTGATTTTGCAATTTTTAGTTTTACAATCTGATCTTTTAGCTTTTCTATTTCAGTTTTTAGTACTTCAATTGATTTTAGAAGCTCAGCGCTCTGGGTTTGTAACGCAGCATATTCGCTTTTTAATGCCTGGTGCCGACCAAGCAGTTCCAAAACCTGCTCATTAATTCTGGAAACTAAATCTTTAGCCTGCTCCATTAAGCTTGATAAGCTTTTAATTCAATACAAAAATAAGAAATTCTAACTCAATAGCAAATCTTTGAGAATAAATTAAATCCAATTTTTCAACAATATGCCACTAATCACCTGAAGTCAGGGTGTGACAAATCACCAGAAAAGGTATTAATATATAAGACGAACATGAAAGTGAACTGATGAGCACTTATAAACATATTCCGGAATCGTTCTTTCATTACCTCTGGAAATACCAGATGCTTTCACCCAATATACAAACAATCGAGGGTGAGCAGGTCAGCATTATTCACCCGGGCATTCACAACAACGATTCGGGCCCGGACTTCCTGTATGGGCGAATCCGGATTGGTAATACTCTATGGGCTGGAAACGTGGAGATCCATGTGCGGGCTTCTGACTGGTACCGGCACCAACATAACCTGGATGAAGCTTATAACAGTGTTATTTTGCATGTAGTGGCAGAAAACGACCGTATCGTCACAGATACCAGAGGCCGCAAAATGCCAACAATCTGTATTGCCGGATCCTTTAACGATAAGTTGCTGAAACGTTATAAGGAAATCAGTCATAATCTCTTATGGGTACCCTGCCAAAATCTGATCAGCAGGGTGGATCCCATTCATGTGACAAGCAGGATCAACGCCCTCGCAGTGCAGCGGATATATGAAAAATCAGAGGCTATAAAATCTGAGCTTGCATACCTCAACACAGACTGGGAGACATGTTGCTTTCGTTTAATATCAAGGCAGTTTGGAGCAAAGATCAACACCGGTTCTTTTGAAATGCTGGCAAAAACCCTGCCTGTAAGGGTGCTCATGAAATACCATCACGACCTTTTTCAACTTGAAGCCCTGTTATTCGGACAGTCAGGCTTGTTGAACACGAGACTGTATGGAAGTTACCCCCGTAACTTAAAAAAAGAACATGCATATCTGGCAGGCAAGCACGGACTGACACCTATGCCAGGGTATTTATGGAAATTCATGCGTTTACGGCCTGCTGCGTTCCCAAGCCTTAGAATAGCCCAGCTCGCCGGATTATACCACGAGCACCAAAGTGTGTTCCAGCAGATTATTGAAAGGGAAAAGATCGATTCACTCTACAGGCTTTTCGACCATAAAGCATCAGAATACTGGGACAATCATTATATCTTCGACAGAAAAAGCAAAAGTTGTCAGAAAGGATTTGGCAGGCAAAGCATCCAACTCCTGCTCATCAATGCCATCATCCCTTTGATCCACTTATATGGACATG
>JAGLYE010000157.1 GCA_023132505.1 Bacteroidales bacterium
CCTACGCTAAAGCTTCGGTGCACGAAGTATCCAGTATCCAGTACAACAGAATCATATATCTGGAACGTAAATGAAACCTTTAAGGCCTGGTATTAGTAAAAGCACCTGACCAGAGACACTATTTTTACTACAAAACCAAAATGGGTTAACAGCCTCCGGCGAGTGCGGGGGCTTTTTAATTGTCGATTGTCGATTGTCGATTGTCGATGTTCGATTGTCGATTGTCGATGTTCGATTGTCGATTGTCGATGTTCGATTGTCGATTATCGATGTTCGATGTGGGATAAACCTTATAATCCCAGCTTTTTTCCGCAAACTTTACAATATTCGGCATCTTTATCATGGTCTTCGCATCCGCATTCCGAACAGCATTTACTCAATTTCTTGCTCGATTTTTTCTTTTTGCTTAGCTCTACTGTAATAATACCGGTAGGGACGGCAATGATGGAGTAACCAGTGAGCATAATAATGGATGCAAGTGCCTTTCCAAGCGGAGTGAGAGGGGTGATGTCGCCATAGCCAACCGTTGTAAGGGTTATGATCGCCCAGTAAATGCTCTCAGGAATGCTTCTGAATCCGTTTTCCGGCCCTTCGATCAGATACATGGCCGCGCCCATCACAACCACAATGGCCATCACGGCAGATAAAAATACAGCGATCTTGTGCCGGCTGGCCTTGAGGGATTCAACCAGGTAGCTGGAGGCACCTATGAAGCGGTATAATTTTAAAATCCTGAAAATCCTGAGCAATCGTAAAACCCGTATAATGATAAGATACTGGTAACCGGCCAGGAAAAGACTGATATAGGTTGGCAAAATTGCCATAAGGTCAACGATGCCGTAAAAACTGAAAATATACTTTAGCTTACTGCTTGCTATTGCAATCCTTAAAATATATTCAATAGTGAAGAGGATTGTGAAAACCCACTCAGCAATGAAAAGTGCCTGGCCGTAGTCATCATGAATCTCAGCTACACTGTCGAGCATGACCACTATAATGCTGAGAATGATCGTGATCATCAGCAAAATATCGAAGAGCTTAGCACTTTTCGTTTCTGAGGTGAAAATAATATCGTGCAATAGTTTTTTTCTGTCCATGTTTTCCTCCTTATGACAAAGATAAAGAATTGCAAATAAACAGATCATTCAAGTTGCTAAATGCTGCCGGTGATGCCGCAGGTGCAATCAATATTTTTCGCACGAAATTTTTCTCGTCTGCTGATCCGGGAAGGACAGCCAAGCATGTCGCTGATCCACTCAGGGGTTCCGCAGCTAAGAGGATCAATATGTTTTTGCGTTGGATGGTAAGGAGTGATGAGGGTGGGGTGGATTTTGGTATCTGGAAGCAAATTCCGGCATCAACACTGTGCTGTCCCCTCGATGTTCATTCAGCTAAGGTAGCCCGGGGACTGGGCATCCTGAAACGGAATGCCAGTGACTGGAAAGCCGTGGTTGAACTGACCTCCTACCTGAAAACCCTGGATGCGAATGACCCGGTCAAATATGATTTTGCGCTCTTTGGCCTGGGGCTCTATGAGGGCCTTAGAAAATAAGCGACAAACTGACAGATTACCTGACAATCAGTGTCTTACTGATGCTCACTGCTCTACCGCTTACTTTGATAATGTAAGTACCGGGAGCAAGTTGTGAAATATCCAGACTACTTTCTAAGGTTCCAACTGTTCTTGATACTGTCTGTCCATTAATATCAATGATCTCCACATAGTCATATTTCAACTCAGACTTTATGAATAGCTGATCAGACGCAGGATTCGGGTAGATTGAAATGAGATCATTACGGCTCTGTTCCGGAATGAATGGATTAAGGCTGATGTCAATAATACTCACATAATCCGGCCCCGGCATCGGAACGCCAATCATTTCTGCGGCAGGGTTAAAAGAAAATGGTGCTGCTGAGGCCGGCAGGATGAACTCAAGGTCTCCATACACAATCTTATGGTCAATATTATCATCGCCCTGGTACTGAATGATAGGAATCCCGGCGTAGAATTCTATGTGAAACGCTGAGCCATCAGTATAAATGGTCTCTGTTTCGCCGGTTAGAGGATCTATCTTGATTATTCGCTCGCTGTTTGGGCAGCAGACATAAAATAAACTGTCTTCGGGGTTGAATGCAACATCCATCGGATAAACACCATTGATCACACTATGGAGAAGCACAGATGAAGAAGCACCATCCACGGAAATGATCTCATATGTTTCATCAAATGTGTTTATCACACACGCCAGTGTACCATCAGCATTGAAAGCAATGTCGAGCGGAAAGTCGCCCGTAGGCAGGTCAGCAACAAACTGATTTGTTTGGGTGTCAAATACTTTTAGTTTATCGTCAAAGCTCGCAGCAACCAATACAGTGCTGCCATCAGGGCTCACCCTGACAGCACTCCTGATGCCGTAATATGGCATATAAACACCTATAACTCCGCAGGGGACAGAGGTTAGCAGACTGGAATTTGCTCCGTCAAGTTCAATTACCGAGAGGGTGTTTTGCTTTATGTTGCCAATATAGGCGGTCTGGCCATCGGGTGCCATTTTTACTATCATTGGGCGCTGGCCGGTATAAACAGTTGTGGCAAGGGTATTGTCCGACAGATCGATGATCTTAATGGTATTCAGGTTATAACCACCACAAACAGCCCATTGCCCGTCAGGGGTGATCTTCACGTCGTAGCAGCTTTCCTCCAGTGGGACAGCCGTTATGACTTCCATGCTTTCAAGATCGATCACAGAGCTGTTATATGATAAGTTACCGGCAGTTATGGCTCTTGTCCGGTCATTGCTGACGGCCACAGCACCCGGTGTATCCCCTTCAGGGTCAAGGCCACTGAGCTCTGTGCCAAGATAATCTATATCACCGGGATCGGTAAAATCAAAGAAATATACACCTTCATACCGCAGTGGATCATAACCAAAGACATGATAGGCTACCGGTGATACGGCACCAAAGGATTGGTTCAATCCAATATATTGGTCAGCAATGGATTCTGCTTCAAAATCAATGATAGAAAAACGGTTCTGTCCGCTGACTGCATATTGATGATCATGCGATACACCAAGCCAGAAAGCAGTGTAGGTAGATGAAAATGAAATAAAATCTTCCGTCTCGAATTTAATCAGTGTGCTGGTATTGTTGCCTGTGCCAATATAGGCTTTGCTGCCATCCTGGTTTGCCACAATAGCATTGGTAGACAAACTATTTCCGGTGACTTCTACAACATGCGGAATGCTGAGGTCAGAAAGATCGATCTGATGTACGAAACAATTATAGTCCGGGTTTGCAGCGCATACCAGAAAATTTCCGTCACCTGAAAGTCCCAGGGCCCTTGGAGTGGCAATTGTAATCCTGTCTGTTTCAATGTAGGTGTTGGTTGAATAGAAAACTACATCACCCTGTGGTTCGGTAATGGCTATCCGTCCTCCATCCGGCAGTACAACAAAACCATTGTATTTTTCCCAGTTCCTGCCAACCCCTGCTGCCCAGGAGAACGTATTCAGGTAGATCGGGAAATTATCAATTTGTCCGATAATGCTTTGGGTCGGAATGTCAATAGCCATGCAAATATCATCAATATCGCAGGCCACATAGGCAATATTCCCGTCGGGACTTAATTCGATGCTGCAAGGCTGCTCAAATGAAGGAATTACAGATGCAATACTGTAGTCACCGAGGTCGATAAAGTAAATGCTATCTGCAAACTGGCATCCGATCACAGCGTAATCATTATTAGCTGCTACACAGGAAGGATAGTCCCCTACATCAATATTGGCGAGTACCTCCATGCTTGCCCAATCCCATATCGTAATCAGATCGGTACCTTTATTGGTGAGTATCACCGTTTGCCCATCCGGTGTAAAGGTGCAGTTACCCATGTAATCCCCTTCAGGGTATACACCCGGATCAATATCGTTTTGAGTAGCCTTGAGGTTTAGATCACTCTTATTCAGTTGCTTTTCCCCATTGTGGAAGCTTGTTTGAATGTCAGGTTCCCCATCACTGCTGATTAATTTATTATCCTGGTTTTGAGCGATAGCTACTGATGCTATGGCAAAGACTAATGCGAAGATGCCTAATGTTATTTTCATATTTAATTCGTTAAATTTTTGATTGTGCCAGCCTATACAAGCAAGACACGGATGATTTGTGTGATGCAATTTAGTAAATTATGTCTTACTAAATAAATACAATCGAGAGGGAATTGACATCTTTTCTAATTGAAAGGAAATTTTAACTTTGTAAGAACTATTTTTGGATATGCGAGCATTCAAAAGCCTTTCACTGAAGATCTCTCTCAGCATTCTTGCTGCGGTTGCACTGATATTTGCTGCTATCATTCTTTACAACTATTTCATTTCGCGCGACTTGCTTTTGAAAAATGTTGAGGATAACGTAAAAAACCTCGCCGACGGTAGTGCTCAGAAGATTGAAAAGGTGCTTGAGGCTTCTGCAAAGATTCCTCAAAACCTTTCATATATCCTGGGGGCTTCACAATATAGTGCTGATGAATTGAGAAATCTTTTAGAACTCATCGTAGAAAACAATGATGAGGTCTTTGGTAGCTGCATAGCCTTCGAACCGTATGCTTACGACACTGATTCCCTCTATTTTGCCCCCTATATTTTCATGACAGACTCCGGTCCGTCATTCAAATATCTGAATTCGGAAAGCTTTAATTATTTTGATGAGGATTGGTACCGTATCCCGAAAGAGTCTTTGAAAGCAGGATGGAGTGAGCCATATTTCGATTTAGGTGGTGGTGATATCCTTATGTGTACCTATTCTGTTCCCTTCTTCTATGATGAT
>JAGLYE010000158.1 GCA_023132505.1 Bacteroidales bacterium
AGTCAGGCCATATTTCGTAAGGGATTACCGAACTGCGGCCAAACGTTTTGATCAGGCCCGGATCATTAAGGCCATCAACTTGCTCCGTGAATATGATTTGAAGTTCAAAGGGGTGAATAATGCGTCAGTAAAAGAGGGAGAGCTATTACGGGAAATGATCTTCAGGATGATGCATTAATAAAAAACGGATAATTCCCTATGATTTTTTATTAAAGTTGGTTGCGTTGGCCTGATCGGTGGGCATGATAACCACATCATTGATGTTTGCATGATCAGGAAGTGTAGTTGAGAAATATACCACCTCAGCTACATCTTCAGGCGCAAGCGGCCTATAATCGTGGTACACCCTGGATGCCTTTTCATCATCGCCCTTAAAACGCACAATGCTGAATTCTGTCTCCACAGCACCCGGTGCCACCTGTGTCACCCTGATGCCCTCTTTCAGCAAGTCCTGGCGCATGCCCTTAGTAATGGCATCAACTGCATGCTTGGTAGCACTGTAAACATTCCCTTTCGGATAGACTTCCTTTCCGGCAATAGACCCAATATTTATGATGTGCCCGTGGCCCCGGCTTATCATGAGGTTGGCAACTGCTTTTCCAACATACAGCAGACCCTTGATATTGGTGTCGATCATCGTATCCCAATCATCTTCATTTCCCTCCTGGAAAGGATTAAGCCCCAGGGCCAGGCCGGCGTTGTTCAGGAGCACATCGATATTTTTCCACTCTTTGGGCAAGCCTGAAACTGCTGCTTTGACCTGATCATTATCCCTGACATCCAGTTCCATGATATGCACATCCACACCGAAAGATTGCTTAAGCTTTGAACTAAGCTGTTGCAGGCGTTCTTTTCTCCTTCCGGAGATGATCACATTAAATTTATTTTCGGCAAACTTATATGCACATGCCTGTCCAATTCCGGAAGTTGCACCGGTAATAAAAACTGTTTTACTCATAGGTTTTTATTTTTTCTTTTCTATCCATTTACGGGCGTTCACAAAGGCTTCGATCCAGGGTGAAACTTCATCGTCCGGCCGGTCTTCGGGATAATATGCCCACTGCCAGGGGAAGATGGCACGTTCAAGGTGCGGCATCATGGCCAGGTGTCGCCCATCATTGGAGCTAAGCGCTGCTGCGTTAAAGTCAGAACCATTGGGGTTCCCCGGATACCTTTCATAAGTATATTTAACCGGGATACTGTATTTATCACGATAATAGGGAAAGCAGAAACGTCCTTCGCCATGTGCCACCCAGATACCGAGCCTTGAGCCGGAAAGGCTTTTTAGCATGACAGAATTATTTTCTTCAATATTGATATTCAGGAAGGCAGATTCAAATTTCCCGGATTTGTTATGCTGCATCCTGGGCTGTTCAGGATGATCAGGATATACCAGGCCTAATTCTACCATCAGCTGACAGCCATTGCAAATACCCAGGCTTAAGGTATCGTTCCTTACATAAAACATATCCAGTGTTTCCTTGGCCTTCGGGTTAAAAAGGAAGGCCCCGGCCCATCCTTTGGCAGAACCAAGCACATCGGAATTGGAGAATCCACCAACGAAAACAATGAAATTAATATCTTCAAGTGTTTCCTCGCCCGAAATGAGATCGGTCATGTGGACATCTTTCACATCAAAGCCGGCCAGGTGCATGGAATAAGCCATTTCACGATCACCGTTCACTCCCTTTTCACGAATGATCGCAGCTTTGACACCTGTCCTTGTCTTCCTTCCCGGGTCAATGCCGTAATGGGCAAAACTTCCATCAAAAGATTTTGTAAAACTGAAACGGAGATCCTGTTTAAAATAATTCCCATACCGTTGCTTAGCCATCCCACAACTGGTTTGCAATGAATCGAAAAGGTAAGAGGTTTTATACCAGGCCTTTCTATAGGCATTAATGTTCAGGGCAAAGTTATTCCCCTCATGTTTGAACTTCACTTTAAGTTCCTTGTTTGTCTTTCCAAGGACATGGTGTTCGATGCCATGTTTACCAAGTATTCCGGTCACTCTTGCATCATCTTTCACCTGCACCACCACACCCGGGTTCTCACTAAACAGAAGTTTTATCAGGTCTTTTTCGCCAATATCGTTGAGGTCAAGGTCCATCCCCATATCGTTTACCGGGAAAGCCATCTCGAGCAGTGTTGTGATCAGGCCTCCGGCCGAAATATCATGGCCGGCCAGTATCAATCCTTCATTGATACATTCCTGAAGGGCATTGAATGCTTTGGCAAAGTAATCAGGATCTTTTACCGTAGGTGTTTTCGTGCCAGGTTTGTTGATCAGCTGTGCGAAACTACTACCGCCAAGACAATAATTGTCTTTGGAGAAATCAATGTAAATGATAGAAGCATCATATTGCAAAGCAAGGAACGGGCTTATTGTCTTTTTCAGGTCACTGCATTCCCCCATAGCAGATATGATAACAGTACCGGGTGCAAAAACTTTTTTCCCGTCCGGGTATTTTTGTGTCATGGAAAGGGAATCCTTCCCTGTGGGGATATTAATGCCAAGCTTGATTGCAAAATCGCTGACTGCTTTCACTGCTTTATATAGCCTTGCATCTTCACCTTCGTTCTTTGCAGGCCACATCCAGTTGGCACTAAGGGAAATCCCTTTGATCCCATCCTGAATCGGCGCCCAGACGATATTGGTAAGCGACTCTGCTATAGCCAGTACAGATCCATTCTCAGCTGATATCAGCCCGGCAACAGGTGCATGGCCAATGGCAGTAGCAATTCCTTTTTCACCCTTGTAATCGATTGCAGCCACTGCCACATCACTCAGTGGGAGCTGGATTGGTCCGGTGCATTGCTGTTTGGCCACCCTTCCTGTGACCGAGCGGTCGACTTTATTGGTAAGCCAGTCTTTACAAGCAACGGCTTCCAGTTGCAAAAGATCTTGCAGATATGCTTCCAGCCTGGTTATTTCATATTCAGGTTCTGGGAAAACATGGGTAAGTGTTTTATCATCCATGGTTGTTTTAGGAGGCTTCCCAAAAAGGTATTCCAGATCAAGGTCAACAGGATTTTTATCATCATCTTCAAAGATAAATCGCATATCGCCCGTCACTTCTCCAACTTTATATATGGGAGCCCTTTCCCTGTCGGCGATATCTTCAAGCAGATCAACATCTTTCCTTTTAATAAGCAGGCCCATCCTTTCCTGTGATTCATTGCCAATGATTTCCTTGGCAGAAAGTGTTGGGTCGCCGATTGGGAGTTTCCTGATATCGATCCGTCCTCCGGCATTTTCAACAAGTTCCGACAATGAATTCAGATGGCCTCCCGCACCATGGTCATGGATGGAGATAATAGGATTCTTTGAACTTTCAGCCATAGCCCTGATCACGTTGCAGACCCTTTTCTGCATTTCAGGATTGGCACGCTGAACGGCATTCAGTTCGATGGCATTTTCATACTCCCCTGTATCTACAGACGATACAGCTCCTCCGCCCATGCCTATGCGGTAATTATCACCGCCTAACACTACAATAATATCACCAGCTTTCGGAATTTCCTTTTCACTGTCATCTTTCTTTCCAAAACCAACACCACCGGCCAGCATAATCACTTTGTCATACCCAAAACTCTTATCTCCGGCATCATATTCAAAAGTGAGCAGGCTTCCACATATCAATGGCTGTCCAAACTTATTTCCAAAGTCACTGGCACCGTTAGATGCTTTGATCAAGATTTCCGCAGGAGTCTGATATAACCAGGGACGGGCCTGGCTGTATGACTCCCATTTCCTTTTATCCTCAAGTCGTGGATAGGCTGTCATATATACAGCAGTACCAACAAGGGGAATACTTGCTTTACCGCCGGCCATGCGATCCCTGATCTCACCTCCGGTGCCTGTGGATGCTCCGTTGAAAGGCTCCACAGTGGTTGGGAAATTATGTGTTTCCGCTTTCAATGATAAGACCGTATCAATATCATTTACCTCAAAATAATCTGCTCTGTCCTGATTGGCAGGCGCAAATTGTTCGGCAAGCGGGCCCAGCACGAAAGCAACATTATCCTTATAGGCAGAAACCAGTTTATTGGGGTTGACTTTCGATGTTTTTTTGATCAGGGCAAAAAGTGATTCTTTCATCTCTTTGCCATCAATAATAAAGGTGCCGTTAAAAATCTTGTGCCGGCAATGCTCAGAATTGACCTGGGCAAATCCATAAACCTCGCTATCAGTCAGTTTTCTCCCAATTTTTTTACTGATGTTATCCAGATAATCAATTTCTTCATCGCTGAGTGCCAGGCCTTCTGCCTCATTATATGCCCGGATGTCATCCAGACAGCTAATCGATTCTGCCTGGCGGTTGATGGTAAAAAGTTTCTGGTCGAGGGTTTTATAACGCGCCTGCAGCATTGGGTCAAAGGGGGCTTCCTGATCATCAACTTCAACAAATTCCTCAATGCGTTCAATTCCGTGGACACCCATATTCCGCGTGATCTCAACAGCATTTGTGCTCCATGGCGTGATCATTTCTTTTCGCGGACCTATAAAGATTCCCGGGACCTTTCCACCCGGAACCGGCTCACATTCTCCGAAAAGCCAGCACAGCTTAGCTTTATCTTCTTTCGAAAGGGCCTCTTTCACTTTTAGTGCGTAAAACAATTTGGGTGAAATCTGGTAAAAGAGGATCATAGCCAAGCTGGTTTTTTTTAGTGCTTTACACAAAGTAAATACCTTGCAAAATTATATATAATTATCAGTCGAAACAACTGCCAATGCTTAGTTTTTTATTGAATTATTAACATTGGGGGAGAGGAATTTTAAGTTTTGAATCACTACTGTCCGGTTAAAATA